>JABHIW010000009.1 GCA_018670825.1 Candidatus Scalindua sp.
ATATGCTCAACACTCTCTAGATTCCCGTTTTCATGGGAATGACAGATGTGGAAGATATCGCTTCTACAATTAAAAAAAACTATCGCTGAAAGCCTTGCACTGAAAGTGCATAGTTTTAAACTAGCGTGTTGATACAATAAAAAACCTGGCTTTATACAATTACGTTTGTTCACTTTAAATATCAGGTACTTTTTAACTCTTTATCAAATGGGTTTTTATTTGACTCTATAAAATACGTGTGCTAGTATTTTTAGTTGGTTATTTCAATAACTTTATGCAACAAAAGCACTTGTTAATATCTATCTCACTTTAGAATACACAAAGAAAACCGGATCTGCCGGGGTAGAAAATGTACTTTAACCATACTGTTTTTCAACATAATTTTTACTTTTTTCTTTATTTGTGTCCACGGTGAACAGAAAATTATAAACTATGAAAATTGCTTATTTTGATTGTTTCTCTGGTGCCAGTGGTGATATGATCTTGGGAGCCCTTATAGATGCCGGATTCAGCCAGGAAAGGCTTAATGAAGAACTCAAAAGACTGAATGTTGACAACTACGAATTTGATTCGAAAAAAGTTATTCGGTCTGCAATTACCGGAACAAAATTCGACGTATCGATAAAAGAAGATACAATACACGATGAACACCACAGGAAAAGAACTCTCAAAGATATATCCAGACTGATTAACGAAAGCTTGCTGAGTGAAAGTATAAAAAAAGACAGTATCAGAATCTTTGAAAACCTTGCAAATGCTGAGGCAAAGGTGCATAACACGCTACCGGAAGAAGTCCATTTTCACGAAGTAGGTGCAATTGACTCAATTGTAGACATAGTTGGAGCTGTTATTGCCTTTGATAATCTTAAGATTGAAAATATATACTATTCAGCAATAAGGACCGGAACCGGGTTTGTAAAATGTCAGCATGGGCAGTTCCCAATTCCTGCACCGGCAACCGTAGAACTGTTAAAAGGATATCACGTGATAGGCACGAATATACAACATGAACTTACAACACCTACCGGAGCAGCTATTTTGACAACTCTAGGCGTTAACGTAGAAATGTGCCCTGAGATCACATTACAACAAGTTGGATACGGCGCAGGTAGTCATGAAATTCCACAAATTCCTAATCTACTGAGGGTGATGATTGGCGAAACGATCATGGTATGTGAACAAGATGAAGTCTGGATGGTAGAGACAAATATTGATGATATGCCTGGAGAACATTTTGGTTATTTACTGGAAAAGATATTAGACGCTGGAGCACTGGATGGATATATAACACCAGTGCAAATGAAAAAATCTCGTCCGGGAATATTAATCAGTATTATTGTTGATGATGTGCACCTGTCAAAAGTGGAAAGAATCATGTTTGAGCAATCTACGACATTTGGAATCAGGAAATACAGAGCAAGCCGTAAGAAGTTACATAGGAAACTGGTTGACGTTAACACTGAATATGGAACAATCAAAGTAAAGATAGGCATGCTGAACGGAAGCATAAAAAATATTACACCGGAACATGAGGATTGCAGAAAAGTTGCGGAAGAGCGAGGGATTCCGTTAAAACTGATATATAACACAGCCATGAATGCGGCCCAGTCAATTAAAGAGCTAAACTAGGATTTATAAGTTTTTGGAACAGGAGAAAACAAGCGGTTTTCTGTTTTTCATCATCCTGTAATGTCAGTCATGGAGGCTGAAAGGAGCGAATTAATGAAACACGTAATATCAGTCCTGGTTGAGAATAAGGTCGGCGTACTGTCACGAATTACCGGGCTATTCAGTGGAAGAGGGTTTAATATTGAAAGCCTGGCCGTTGGAGAAACTGAAAGCGAGACAATATCCAGAATGACCATAGTCGTCAGTGGCGACGAGTCAATACTAGAACAGGTCCGTAAACAATTGGGCAAGGTCATAGATACAATTAAGGTAATAGATTTTACGGATACAGAATATGTTGAACGCAACCTGATGCTCATTAAGGTAAGCGCTGTCCCGGGAAAAAGAGGTGACATCATTGAGTTGGTTGACGTCTTTAGAGGAAAGATAATAGACGTTGGTCAAAAAGATATGGTCATTGAAATTTCCGGCCCTGAAGACAGGCTTGAAGCCGTGTTAGATCTGCTTCGACCATTTGGCATAAAGGAAGTTGCGCGTACTGGCAGGATTGCCATGAACCGTGGGCCAAAATAGAATCATTTGATATAGAGCACAGAAGAAGACAATAAATTTCCACAATGATCAATTATAAAAAAATTTTAATCAAAAACGGTACTGTGTATAATGTTCCAAACAAAAAAGCAGGAGTATTTGATGTTTTAATCCGCAACTCCAGGATTGAGAAAATCGGTAAAAATATTAAAGATAAAGACGCTTTAGTCGTAGATGCTGAAGATAAAATAGTAGTTCCCGGGCTGGTAGACGTACATGTCCATTTCAGGCAACCGGGACAAGAGCATAAGGAAGATCTTTATTCCGGTTCGCGGGCTGCCGCAGCAGGTGGTTTTACTACGGTGATAGCAGAACCGAATACGAATCCTCCGATTGATACTCCGTCACGGCTTATCCAGCTTTTAAAAATTGCGAAAAAAGAGAGTATCGTTAATTATTATTCAAAATCAGCGACAACGGTCGGGTTAAATGGACATAGATTAGTTGATGTTGGAAAATTAAAAATTGCCGGTGCAAGGGCGATCTCTGATGATGGACACCCTGTCGCCGGAGAGAGATTAATGCTTAATGCGCTAATAAAAGGTAAAGAGTATAATATTTTAGTTAATCCTCATTGTGAAGAATCGCCGTTATACCGCAAAAGGCAAAACGAGAAAGAAAAAAGCTTACGAAATTTTTCTGATTCTGTTACGAGTCAGCCGTATGAAGCTGAAGCAGATTTTGTTATGCGTGATATTGGGCTGGCAGAGAAGTCAGGTGCCAGAATTCATATTTCCCATGTAAGTCTTGCTCAATCTGTATCCGAAATTGCTAAAGCAAAAAAACGAGGTGTGAGAATAACGGCAGAAGCAGCCCCACATCATCTTTTATTAAGTAAAGAAGCAGTAAAGAAATTAGGCACTAACGCTAAAGTCAACCCACCTTTAAGGTCGAAAGCGGATGTTAAGGCGGTACAGCAGGGACTAGCTGACGGAACTATTGATATTATTGCAAGTGATCACGCACCGCATACGGCAAAGGATAAAAATTTGCCATTTAATAAAGCGGCTTTTGGGCTTATCGGTTTAGAAACAACTTTAGGCCTGGTGTTAACACACCTGGTCCGTCCCGGCATTTTGACGCTGAAACAGGCAATAGACCAAATGACTATTTTACCAGCGAAAATTTTTGATCTGGACAAGTCAGGAATTGGTAGCCTTACGCCTGGGACTAAAGCGAACATAACCGTGATTGATTTGAAAAAGAGATGGAAAGTAGATGTTAATAAATTTTTCTCAAAAGCAAGGAACTGTCCGTTTAACGGTTGGAACCTTCAAGGGAAAGCAATAATGACAATAGTCGGAAACAGGATTGTCATGAAAGACGGTAAAATAATAGAAAATACTTAATTTATTCATTATCGGTAGTGGAGAGACCTTTTAACCCGACAGATTGTTTGTCAAGCAGGTTTCCACCTCCATTAATACTTCTAATTATAGAAAGGAATGACATGACGAAACTTTATACTGATAAAGAAGCTAATATCAAACCACTTAAAGGTAAAACGATTGCAATCATCGGCTATGGTAGCCAGGGGCATGCCCATGCGCAAAACCTCCGTGAAAGTGGTCTTAAAGTCATAGTTGGACAGAGAAAGGATTCTCCAAATTACACGTTAGCAGTTAAGCATGGTTTTAAACCTGTGACCGCAGTCAAAGCCACACAACAGGGTGACCTGGTCGCAATACTGATGCCTGATGAAGTACAGGGAGACGTCTACAAAGCAGAGGTTGAACCTCATTTGAAAAAAGGCAAAACACTACTTTTTTCACATGGTTTCAACATCCATTTTGGTCAGGTTGTTCCTCCAAAAGATGTTGACGTGATCATGGTAGCACCAAAAGGACCTGGACATCTGGTAAGAAGTGAATATGAGAAAGGCGGAGGCGTACCGTGTTTAATGGCCATCCATCAAAACCCTTCAAAGAAAGCAGAAAAGATTGCCCTGGCATATGCCGGAGGCATTGGGGGAGGAAGAGGTGGAATCCTGCCAACAACTTTTGCAGAAGAGACAGAAACAGATCTTTTTGGTGAACAGGCCGTATTGTGCGGTGGAGCGGCAGCCCTGGTTAAGGCCGGGTTTGAAACACTGGTCGAGGCAGGATACCAACCTGAGCTGGCATATTTTGAATGTATGCATGAACTGAAACTCATAGTAGACCTTTTCTACCAAGGTGGTTTGACATACATGAGGCATTCTATCAGCAATACTGCTGAGTTTGGAGACGTGACAAGAGGACCGAGAATAGTTACAGAGGAAACAAAGAAAGAGATGAAAAAAATACTTTCTGAGATACAGGAAGGCAAATTTGCCAAAGAATGGATCCTCGAAAATAAAGCCGGTCGTCCAATGTTTAATGCGCTTGTCGCAAAAGATAAGAATCATCAGATAGAACAAGTTGGTGCAAAACTGCGCAAACTCATGAAATGGATAGATTCAAAATAGATAGATTCCTCGACTCCGCCCGGAATGACGTCATGCTGGGCGGAGTTTGATGTGTAACCGACATTAAAATCCCTTAACATTAAATTAAGCAATAGCGTATAAAAACGCCTTTACAATTACTTTCAACAGAAAAGGTTTCTATGTCTAAAATCATAATCTTCGATACTACGTTAAGAGATGGAGAACAGTCTCCGGGTGCAAGTCTGGACCAGAAAGAAAAACTGCAGATAGCGAGGCAGCTCTCTACTCTGAATATTGACGTGATGGAAGCCGGGTTTCCCATTACCTCAGAGGGTGACTTCAAATCGGTAAGTACTATTGCAAAGGAGATACGGGATATCAGTATTTGCGCGCTCGCACGGGCAGTTGACAAAGATATAGATTGCGCGGCAAAGGCTTTAAAATCTGCCAAATCACCCAGGATTCATGTATTTCTCGCAACATCTGAAATTCATCGAAAACATAAACTGATTAAGGCAAAAGAAGAAATCATAAAGACTGCCGTAAAAGGTGTAAAACGCGCAAAAAAATATGTTGATGATGTAGAATTTTCTCCGGAAGACGCTTCAAGGACAGAGCCTGATTTTCTTGTAGAAGTCGTAGAGGCAGTAATCGACGCGGGAGCGACAACCGTGAATATTCCTGACACAGTTGGATATGCAATACCGGAACAATACGCGGCATTAATAAAAAACCTTAAGGATAATGTAAAAAATATCAATGATGCAGTTATAAGTGTTCACTGCCACAATGATCTTGGCCTTGCGGTTGCCAATTCACTTGCAGCCGTAAAAGCAGGCGCTACACAGGTGGAATGCACGATAAACGGTATTGGAGAAAGAGCGGGTAATGCGTCTCTCGAAGAGATTGTTATGGCGCTTAAAACCAGAAAAGATTTTTTCAGACATACTACAGGAATAAAGACAAAAGAGATAATCGCCGCAAGTAAGATTGTCAGTGGCCTGACAGGATTACGCGTACAGAGGAATAAGGCTATAGTTGGAGAAAACGCATTCGCACACGAATCAGGTGTACATCAGGATGGCGTTTTAAAAGAGAGCACGACATACGAAATCATGAAGCCGGAAGATGTAGGTCTGCCAAAGACCAATATCGTCCTTGGTAAACTTTCCGGCCGGCATGCATTCAAGAAACGTGTTAAGGCATTGGGTTATGAGCTCCCTGATGAAGAACTTGAACATACATTCAGCCAATTTAAACTCCTGGCTGATAAGAAAAAAGAAATCTATGACCAGGATATAGAAGCATTAATACAAGTTGAGAAATCAGAAGTACCCAATATTTACGAACTCGACAGTTTAAGTATAAATTGCGGCCCGGTACCGATAGCCAGTATCAGACTCCGTGTCGGAAAAGATAAAATCGTATCCGATTCAGCCAAAGGTGACGGACCAATTGATGCCATTTTTAAAGCGGTCGACTTATTAACGGGGATTACAGGAACTCTTCTCGATTATAATATCAGGTCGGTAACCAGTGGAAAAGATGCCCTTGGAGAAGCAAGCGTAGATGTGGAAGTTGAAGGCAATACCTATAGAGGCCGTGCCGTGAGCACGGACACAATAGAAGCAAGTGCAAAGGCATATTTGAATGCCATAAATAAAGTAGCAATAAAACCTCGCAAAAAAAAGTCTACTTAAAAATATCTGCCTATTTAAAACCCGGCCTCTCTTTTGAGAGGATTCCAATTTTGGAGTCCTCTCAAAAGAGAGGCTGGATAGGTTTACAAACAAAACTATATGAATAATAGCACTAAAACAAAGTTCTTCGTTGAATTGATCAAACCATCCCATTACGATGATGATGGATATGTTATCCAATGGCGCAGGTCATGGATTCCATCGAATACACTAGCCTGCATATATGGCTTGACGCAAGATGCTGCGGAGCAGAGTGCCCTTGGTACCGATGTCGAGTTTGATATTAACGCTTACGACGAGATGAATATCGCCATACCTGTTGCAGACATAATTCGCAGGTTTAAAAATGGAGGTGGAAATGGCGTTGTTCTTTTCGTAGGCGTCCAGTCAAATCAATTTCCTCGTACCATGGACATTGCCAGAAAGTTCCGTGACGAAAACATTCAGGTTGCAATAGGCGGATTCCATACAAGTGGCTGTATTGCGATGTTACCTCAGCTTCCGGAGGAGCTGAAAGAGGCGACGGAAGCCGGCATTACACTATTCGCTGGTGAGGCCGAGGAAGGAAGGCTTATCAATGTCTTAAAAGACGCCTATCAGAGGAAAATGAAACCTCTCTACAACTTCCTGGGAGATCTGCCCGGTCTGGAAGGCCAGCCAATGCCGATAACGCCAACAAGTGTTGCCAAAAGGCTTGTCAGTAAGATTGGCTGCGTTGACGCTGGCAGAGGATGCTCTTTCCTGTGCAGCTTCTGTACCGTCATCAATGTACAGGGACGTAAATCACGTTACCGTAATCCGGACGATATCGAAAAACTGATCCGCTCCAATCTATCGAATGATATAAATGATTTTTTCCTTACTGATGACAACTTTGCTCGTAACAAAAACTGGGAAGCCGTTTTTGACCGATTGATCGACCTTCGTGAAAATCAAGGATTTAAACATGTAAAGTTTACCATGCAAATAGATTCGCTTGCTCATAAAATCAAGAATTTTGTCTCCAAGGCTGCCAGGGCAGGCTGTAGGAGAGTGTTCATCGGGCTGGAAAGCATTAACCCGGAAAACCTGGAGGCAGTAAATAAGCGACAGAACAAAATTACTGACTATCGAAAAATGTTTCAAACATGGCGTAATGCCCGAGTTGTTACGGTAGCCGGTTATATACTTGGCTTTCCTGCCGATACTCCTGAAAAGATCGAACAGGACATTAAGACAATTCAGCAGGAAATACCCGTTGATCTGCTGGAGTTTTTCTGTCTTACACCATTGCCCGGCTCTGAAGACCACAAGAATAATCATCTCAATGGAGTACGGATGGATCCTGACCTGAACAAGTATGATCTTGAGCATGTTACCATGGAACATGCTCAGATGTCCGGAGAAGAGTGGATGCAGATATATCAAAAGGCATGGGATCTCTATTATTCGCCTGAGCACATTGAAACTCTAATACGGCGAGCGGCAGCCGGCGGCCCAAACCCCAGCAGAGTAATGCTTCACATTCATCAATTTTATGGAACCATTAAATACCAGAAGGTGCATCCGCTTCAAGGAGGATTCATAAGGAGAAAGATACGTACACAGCGCCGACCCGGTATGCCCCAGGAAAATCCGATTACTTTCTATCCTCGCAGGGTATGGGAAACCGTTAGCGCTATTATACCTTTTGGCATCTATTATTTTAAACTGAGATCGATACGTAAGAAAATCAAACGCGAGCCTGGCAGACGCTCCTATATGGACAAAGCACTGATACCGGTAAAAGAAACCGAAGAGAAACCACTTGAGAATGAAAGTATAGTGTCAAAATAAAAGAAAAAGATGCTTATCCGGAACTGGAATCAATATAAAAATGTATAACATTACTGTTCATAAGTACATCGAAAGATAACAATTTTACAAACTACTTTACATAGAGGAAAATTAAATGAGAGAGAAACTTTTAAAAACAGCAAAATCATTAATAAGAATTAAACTGATGTTGTCTATATTAATCGGATTAATCCTGATTAATGGATATTCTGCTATGGCCGGTGTTAACGAAACAGGCGGTAGAAAGATAATCGTAAAGAAAGGTGATAAGGTAAAAATCCAATATAAAGCCAGCCTTACGAATGGTACGGTATTTAAAGAATCGAAACCGGGGAAACCACTGGAATTTACTGTCGGAAGCGATCAAATGCCAAGCGGACTTAACAAGGCTGTAATAGGAATGGAATTAAGAGAGGAAAAGAGTGTTACGGTAGGCCCAAAGGAGGCATACGGAAAGAGAAACCACGAATTGGTAATAAAATTTGCTAAAGCCAACCTGCCCAGAAGTTTTGAACCAGAGATAGATAATGTAGTAAAAATACGAGACGTACCGGGAACAATTGTTAAAATAGACGAAGAAAACGTATACCTTGACTGTAACCATCCCCTGGCAGG
>JABHIW010000050.1 GCA_018670825.1 Candidatus Scalindua sp.
AGTGAGATTCTTAAAAAATGTATGAATGGGATCGAGAGACTTGAAATAGAACACATTCTTCCACAGCATGGTTCCATAATCGAAGGAGATAATATAAAGAAGGCTATTGAATGCTTAAAGGCATTGGAATGCGGTGTGGAGGCCATAAAGGAGGCAAAGCTTTATGAATAAGGATAGCATCCTGCACACCGGGACGAGACACATCTTTGAGGTGAGAAATATTAGTAGCGATTTGTTGGAAAAGTCTCTGAATATGCGAGCATTGGCTTATCTTTCTTCTATAAAAGCGGACCTTCTGAGAGATACTATTTTTCAAATAGATTCGAGCAAAAAAGAGGTATGCAGGGCACGGGATCGTTTAGAGGAAAAGGTCCAGGAGAGGACAAAAGAATTAGAAGCAAGCGTAAAAAAACTACAAGCTGTAGAGGAGGAGTTAAGGGAAACCAACGATAAACTTGCACGTCGTGTTAAAGACCGTACCGCAGAGGTCAACAAGTTGTCTTACGCTCTAGAGCAAAGCCCCAGTTCTGTTGTGATTACGGATACTAAAGGCAACATTGAATATGTCAATTTGAAGTTTACTCAATTAACAGGTTACACATTCGAAGAGTCAATTGGAAAGAACCCTCGCATCTTGAAATCGGGTAAAACTACGGTAAAGGAATACAAACGTTTATGGGAAATCATTACATCCGGTGAGGAATGGCGAGGAGAATTCTATAACAGAAAAAAGAATGGTGAATTTTTCTGGGAATCTACATCTATTTCACCTGTCAAAGATGATAAAGGTGTTATTACTAATTTCATTTCTATCAAGGAAGATATCAGCGAGCGTAGACAGAAGGAGGAAAAGTTGCAGATATATGGAATACTATTTGATAATATTTCTGATCTGGCATACATATGTGATACTGAAGGAAAAATTTTGTTTCTGAATAAAGTATTCGAAAAACTCTCTGGCCACAAACCGGAAGAATTCATAGGTAAGTCGTTTGCACCACTTTTTGACGGTGACGATTTGAAAAAGGCAATGAATTTATATGCAAGAACATTACAAGGAGAAAGCCGTCAAGAAGAAGTCTGTTTCAACGATACTGGGGTATTATGTGAATATAAAAGTCTACCATTATGGGATGAAGAAGGTGAAATAATTGGAGTTCTTGGTACCGCACGTGACGTAACTGAGCGCAAGAAAATAGATGAGCAAATCAAGGCATCTCTCAATGAGAAAGAAGTACTTCTCAATGAAGTTCACCACAGGGTCAAGAATAACCTTCAGATAATTTCAAGCCTGCTTGATATGAGCAGTATGAAAACAGAGAATCAAGAGGCGATTGCATTGTTTGAAGAATCGCGTAACAGAGTGAATTCCATGGCCCTTATCCATTCACAACTCTATGAAAGTGAACGATTCGATAGAATAGACATGGAGAAACATATTCATGGACTATCAGGGAACCTGTTAAATATCTATTCAAAAGAGCAAACAATTACACTTGACATTAATTCTGCCAATGTGTACCTTCCGGTTACTCAAGCGGTTCCCTGCGCACTGATCTTGAACGAGTTGGTTTCAAACTCTCTTAAACATGCCTTCAGGGACGGACAAAAAGGAACAATGAGTATCATTATGCGGCAGTCAAATGATGGCACAACTCTATTGAAAGTTAAAGATAATGGATCGGGTATTTCAGAGGACATTGAGATTGAACGGGTTAAGAGCCTGGGGCTAAAACTGGTAAAAAATATAGTATATAAGCAATTAAATGGGAAAATAGAGGTTATAAGGAATATGGGTACTGAATTTAGTATAGAATTCAAAAACTTCAAGGAGGAAGCATGAGCCGATTAATGATAGTAGACGATGAAGCAGTTATAACCACACAATTAGAAGATCGTTTACAGTCCATGAAATACGATGTAGTGGGGACCGCCTCATCGGCAGAAGAATCTGTGAGTATGGCCAGAGTACTCCGCCCCGATTTGATTCTCATGGATATTGTTATGCAAGGAAAGTTTGATGGTATAGATGCTGCCAAAATAATAAAGACGGATATGGATATTCCAATTATATTCCTGACTGCGTATGCGGATGATAAATACATAAAGAGGGCGATACAGGCAGATCCATTCGGATATATTGTAAAGCCGTTTAGAGAAAATGAAATAAAGGCAAACATTGAGATCGCTCTTTATAGAAAGAATTTGGAGCGAAAGCAGAAACAGACAGAGGAAAGAATTCGCAGGTTATTTTTCGTAATTGAGCATAATCCATACATGATTATGATAATGGATATCGAAGGAAATATCGAATTCGTAAATAACAAATTTTCTCAGATAACCAACTATGCACCTGATGAAATAATTGGAAAGAACATTCTTCTTTTGCAATCTGATGAAGAGTCGTCCGAAGTATTTAAGGAGATGAAAGGGGAAATTTTCTCAGATGAAGAGTGGAGGGGAGAGCTTTGCGTTAGGAAAAAAGATGGTACACCTGGTTTGAAATATACGGTTGCCCTGCCGGTGAAGGACATAAAGGGCGACATCATTTTTTTTGTTTTAATTAATGATGCGATTGATAAACGAGAGAAGAGGGAAGTACAGTTACTTAAGCCAGAAAAGCTGAATATCATGAGGACAATAACTGCCGGGGTAGCCCACGAGTTTAATAATATTCTTGCCGTCGTTCAAGGTAGTGTGGAGTTGCTGAAAGGGAGTGGTGAAGACAAAACAGAATTGAAAAATGGGCTACATGATATTTTGAATGCGAGTGAAAAAGGGGCTGGAATAGTTAGGAATATGATTGCTTTTATAAGCTCAGATAGAGACGTCTCCGATTACATTTTTCTTGATTTAAAGCAATTAATAATTCAGGCGATAGATTCGACAGTACCGGGATGGAGAAATATAGCTCATACCGGAGAGATCAAATATGAAATAGACAGAAACGGTATGAAAGGAATACCTGACGTATTTTGTGATCCTTTAGAGTTAGGAGATGTGTTTACAAATATAATAAACAATGCACTGGATGCAATGCCTGATGGAGGCTGTATTTCATTTGGTACATGGAGTAGTGAGGATACGGTGTTTGTAAGTATCTCTGATACAGGAAATGGTATGTCAGAAGAGGTAAAGAGGAAGATATTCGATCCGTTTTTTACCACAAGAAGGCCGCAAAGGACCGGGCTGGGTATGAGTATAGCCTATAGTATAATGGAGAGACATGATGGCAGGATAGAGGTGGAAAGTGAGTTGGGTAAAGCAACAACTATTACATTGTGTATTCCTGTCAATAAAGGGATTAAATGAGTTAGGTAAAGTGCCAAAAATTAGAGTTGTCACTGGTTGGGGCGAAAAGCTTACATCTGCAGAGGAAAATGACTTGAAGGTAGATTTCATCATTAACAAACCTCTTAAATCATTAGAATTGGCAAACACGTAAAGGCTTTATTCAGTGATGCATAAAGACATGCCTAATGACTACTTCGTTTCTGTTACAGAAACACCGTTTACTCCATCTCAACTTGTTTGAAAGTTTCTTAGTATGTTGATACATATGGATTCTGAAACTGAAGGCTCTGGATCAATTCCCCATTTTTCTACTGCCATGAAAAAGATCGTTTAATTTCTACATTCAATAAACAAGATATGGTAAAACCAAAACTACTGATTGTTGATGATGAGAGTAATACGTCTATCTTAATACGAAATATGTTGGAAGAACTGGGATATAACGTTGCCGGCCTGGCATCTTCAGGAAAGGAAGCAATTCAAAAGACATTGCAACTCCAACCGAACTTAGTATTAATGGATATAATATTGGGAGGTGAAATGGACGGAGTGGATGCTGCCAGACAAATACATGACAGTTTAGACGTTCCTATTGTGTATCTTACCGGTCATGCAGATGATGATTTACTGTACAGAGCAAAGTTGACAGAACCTTATGGATATATCATTAAGCCTTTTGATGAGAGTGAGCTACGTACTACTATTGAGATTGCTCTTTACCGGCATAAGATGGAAAAGTTGTTAAAAGAGAGTGGAAAACATTATAAGGCAGTCTGTGAACTGACTTCCGATTATATCTTTCACATCAATGTCAGTAAAGACAAGCAGATTCTATTTGATTGGATTACGGAAGGGTTTGCACCTCTTACCGGTTATACGATAAATGAGGTGAACAGTCCGGAGTTGTGGCATAAAATTTTTCATCCGGATGATATTTCCAAGATCGATGAAGCACTCAAGAACCTTATACAGGGGAATGAAGAAAAGTATGAGTGTCGTATCATTACAAAAGGAGGAGAAACACTTTGGTTGATTGTCAATATGCAGTCAGAGTGGGATACAAAAAAACAGAATGTCATTGGTATAATCGGGGCTGTTTCAAACATAACCGAGCGCAAGAAAGCAGATGAGCAAATCAAGGAATCTCTGAAAGAGAAAGACGTTCTTCTGGATGAAGTTCACCACAGGGTAAAGAATAACCTTCAGATAATTTCAAGTCTGCTCGATATGAGCAGTATGAAAACAGAGAATCAAGAGGCGATTGCATTGTTTGAAGAATCACGTAACAGAGTGGATTCCATGGCCCTTATCCATTCACAACTCTATCAAAGTGAACGATTCGATAGAATAGATATGGAGAAACATATTCAGGGACTATCAGGAAACCTGTTAAATATCTATTCAAAAGAGCAAACAATTGCGCTTGACATCAAGTCTACCAATGTGTACCTTCCGGTGACACAAGCGGTTCCTTGCGCACTGGTCTTGAACGAGTTGATTTCAAACTCTCTTAAATATGCATACAGGAAGGAACAAAAAGGGCTAATAAGTATCTCTATGCAGCAATCTAATGACGGTACGATTATTACGAAAGTTAAAGATAACGGTGTAGGTATTCCTGAGGAGATTGACATTGAAGGCGCTAAGAGTCTGGGGCTGAGACTGGTAAGAAATATTGTATATAAGCAATTAAATGGAAAAATAGAGATTATAAGGAATAAGGGTACAGAATTTATTATAGAATTCAAAAGCTTCAAGGAGGAAGTATGAGCAGACTAATGATAGTAGACGATGAGGCAGTGATATCCATGCAATTGGAGGACCGCCTACAGTCCATGGAATACGATGTAGTAGGAACCGCCTCATCAGCAGAAGAATCTGTGAGTATGGCCAGAGTACTCCGCCCCGATTTAATCCTCATGGATATTGTTATGCAAGGAAAGCTTGATGGTATCGATGCTGCCAAGAAAATAAAGGCGGATATGGATATCCCAATTATATTTCTGACCGCATATACGGATGATAGATATATAAAGAGGGCGATGTCAGTAGAACCATTCGGATATATTGTAAAGCCATTTAGAGAAAACGAAATAAGGGCAAACATTGAGATCGCTCTCTATAAAAGGGAATTGGAAAGAAAGCAAAAACAGGCAGAGGAAAAAATTCGCAGGTTATTTTTCGTTATTGAGCATAATCCATACATGATTATGATAATGGATATCAAAGGGAACATTGAATTCGTAAATAACAAATTTTCTCAGATAACCAACTATGCACCTGGTGAAATAATTGGAAAGAACATTCTTCTTTTGCAATCTGATGAAGAGTCGTCCGAAGTATTTAAGGAGATGAAAGGGAAAGTTCTCTCAGATGAAGAATGGAGGGGAGAGCTTTGCGTTAGAAAAAAAGATGGTACGCCTGGTTTGAAATATACGGTTGCCTTGCCGGTGAAAGACATAAAAGGTGACATCATTTCCTTTGTTTTAGTTAAGGAAGAAATTGCTAAACGAAAGAATAGGGAAGAGCAGTTACTTAAGTCAGAAAAGCTGAATATCATGAGGACAATAACTGCCGGGGTGGCCCACGAGTTTAATAATATTCTTGCCGTCGTTCAAGGTAGTGCGGAGTTGCTGGAAGGGGGTTTTGAAGATGAAACGGAATTGAAAAATGGGCTACATGATATTTTGAATTCGAGTGAAAAAGGGGCTGGAATAGTTAGGAATATGATTACTTTTACAAGCTCAGATAGAGACGTCTCCGATTACATTTTTCTTGATTTAAAGCAATTAATAATTCAGGCGATAGATTCTACAGTACCGGGATGGAGAAATATAGCTCATACCGGAGAGATCAAATATGAAATAGACAAAAACAGCATGAAAGGAATACCTGACGTATTTTGTGATCCTTTAGAGTTAGGAGATGTATTTACAAATATAATAAACAATGCACTGGATGCAATGCCTGATGGCGGCTGTATTTCATTTGGTACATGGAGTAGTGAGGATACGGTGTTTGTAAGCATCTCTGATACAGGCAAGGGTATGTCAGAAGAGGTAAAGAGGAAGATATTCGATCCGTTTTTTACCACAAGAAGGCCGCAAAGGACCGGGCTGGGTATGAGTATAGCCTATAGTGTAATGGAGAGACATGATGGCAGGATAGAGGTGGAAAGTGAGTTGGGTAAAGCAACAACTATTACATTGTGTATTCCTGCCAATAAAGGGATTAAACAGCAAAAACTATCATCAAGGCCTGCCCGGGGTTTAATGGTTAAGGGGCTCAACATCCTTGTGGTAGACGACAAAAAGGAGATATGCAATATACTGGATAAATTCTTTTCCGATGTGGGTCATACGGTTAAAACTGTTAACAATGGAACTGAGGCGATTGAGCTGGCAAAGAGAGAAGATTATGACCTTGTGTTATGTGATCTGCTCATGATTGATGTAACTGGGTATGCAATAAAGGCACTGAATGATTTAGATAAAGTACCAAAGATTGGCATGCTCACAGATTGTGACGTAAACCTCACATCCGCAGAGAAAAATGCTTTAACGGTAGATTTTATCATTAACAAACCTCTTAAATTATTAGAATTGGCAAACCACGTTAATGCGTTATTCAATGATATTTAGGAAAAGGAGGTTAAAATATGTCCGAACTCGATTCCAATAACGCTATTACTATATTACGAGATATTTTCTGGGTTGGCTTCCATGATAAAGAATCAGATCTCCACTGTAATTCATACATTCTAAGAGATGATCATGACGTGGTACTGATA
>JABHIW010000008.1 GCA_018670825.1 Candidatus Scalindua sp.
ACTGCATTTATGCCCTTCATCAATAATGTGTAGATTTCATAACCTGAATACCCAACGTAACCGTTCCATTGCTTTTGTAAAAATTCAGTAACGTTATCTCTCATTTCGTTGTATAAAGAGATAGTTCGATTAATATCTTCATCCTGTATTTTAAGTTTAAAGTGGTTCTCCAGCCTTTCTTTGAATGTTTGGATTTCATCAGCAAAATATTGTACGGATGCATCGTCACTATTTTTTGGAATATCGAGAAAATAATTAAATTTCTCTCCTTTATCTATTCTTATCCACGCGTCGTAGAGCCGTCTCATACCATCACAGGAATTAGTAAACACAATTCCTTCAAGATGATCCAGCTGTCCCTCTACCTTTTTATCGGTAAGAGTTTTTATATACGAACATATATTGCTACAGAGAAGTGATTCACCAGCTGCTCCATTTTCATCAGTTATGCCTTTTATCCTTACGGGATGATATCCTGCCGCTCTAATAATTTCAACGGGAGTATAAGTACAAAAATAACCAATCTTTGGCATCTTACCATCGTCCAGCTGGGCATCGGCGATTGAAACTTCATTTTTGTCGGCAGTTTTTTCATCAGGTTTTGCTTTTGGGGCTGCACTTGCGTTTTCTAAGGCTATTAAGGCCGCACCTAAAGCACCGATTATCTGTGGCTCTTCGGCTATTTTTATCTTGCAGAGCAGCTTCTTTTCAAGCTCACGTACTACTCCTATATTCTTGGCAACACCACCGGTCATTAC
The DNA here is from genome assembly GCA_018670825.1 of Candidatus Scalindua sp. Classification (GTDB taxonomy): domain Bacteria; phylum Planctomycetota; class Brocadiia; order Brocadiales; family Scalinduaceae; genus Scalindua. The sequence continues at coordinate 759 of JABHIW010000008.1, forward strand.
AACAGATTCTTCCAGCCCAACCCTTTTTGCCTGTCCTGATACCCTCTTAGCGATTGAGACATGTAACGCCTTGCAGATGTCCGGGGTCTTCTGGTCAGCACCAATCAGGGAAACAACTTCTGATTCGGCAAAGACGGTACACAGACTGCTGATAGAGACATTATCTTTTCCCGTAAGAGAGAGTTCTCCCATCTCATCAAGTTCAATCTCCAGTGTCCTTGCCATTACTTCCAGGAATCTTCCTGTTCCGGCCGCACACTTATCGTTCATGGAAAAATCGAGAACATTACCTTTGGCGTCCAGCTTTATGGCTTTACTATCTTGTCCACCAATGTCTATTACCGTTCTGGCATCCGGGAAGAAATGGTTTGCTCCTTTAGCGTGGCATGTAATCTCCGTTACAACTTCGTTGGCAAAAGGAACTTTGATTCGACCATATCCGGTCGCAACTACATAGTCCAAGTCTTTTGCTTCTAATTTTGTAGCATCTAAGATATGTTTGAAAATTTTATCACACGCTTTTTTGCTACTGGCGCCCGTTGCAATTACTTCATAGGCGACAATTTCCCTTTTTTCATTTACCAGTACGGCGTCTGTTGACAAAGAGCCTATATCTATTCCAAGTGTTAACATTTATTTTTTCTCCTTAGAGATCTATGAGTACTGTTTAATATGTCTCTCAGTTTAAAAATTACAATCGTAAATTTTATCATAAGTGGTATTGTGCAGTCAATGTATAGTTTTTACCTGTTTTTCCTGGCTGTTTAGCAAAAGATTAATAGCGGTGAGGAACATAATTCAATTTAGAACGGGAGCTTCTCTGTTTATGTATGAGGATACTTAAAGTTAAGTGTATCTTTCTCCGACCCCTTTCGTTAAACAGATAGGCTGCCCCTCTCTCCCAAATACATCTGTACCGCTCTGACGGGTAGGTAAGGGGGAGTAGAGGAGGGTTCGCAATAGTAAGGGAGTGTACTCAGCCGAACTCCTTGCTATGCTGGGCTTGTCGGAGTAATGACAAATCTAAACTTGAAAATTGTAAAGCTAGTTAATAAATAGCAATAGTACTGTAGTTGGCCCTTTGCACATTCTTTTAGTATTTGTAACGGCTACATAAGAATAAAAAAAGGCTTATAAGGTTTGTATCCTTATAAGCCTTTAAGTGGGGAATTTACTTCACTCTTGGTTGGAGCCGTTTGGTTATGCGATCCATGCAAGAGAAAAGATTTTTTGCTATTATTATAATGAATCAATCATATCTAGTCTGTCATTCTGGAAAAGTGGGTTTTGGCCAGTAAGTCCGTAGCTACCTTTAGCACGATCTCTCAGCTCTCCTACTTTTGACTTGTTCCAGTTGTTAACTCTGGAATAGTAACCAACGATCCTGGTGACACCATTCAGTACGATAGGAGCCCTATCATTCTGAAGTACAGCAACGAACTCTTGAGCTTTGTCAGAATCTGTAACTTTTCGTACGATTTCATCGATTGACACCTCAATGTATGCTCCTTCAATACCTTCGGTCTTGCTGTAGTCTCTGATTACAAAAACTTCTTCTTTTGATGGGATTGCTGTGCCAATTACTTCGAGGTCTGAAGATAGCTCTATAGCCTCTACGAAAATAGTTAAGCTTTTCTCAATTTTTTGGGCAACTCCTGTGTTTTTCTTTAACATTTCTACTGTCACTATTTCCCCCTTTGTGAAAAATTATAAAGAATAAAACAATAAAGTTATGTTTTTTAATGATCAACCAATAAACTCATTTTTAATGTTGAGCGGCTAATATACTGATTATGAGTAAAAAGTCAAGTACGTTTTTCGAGAAACATACAAAATGTTGTACCCTTATAATATTTGCACACAATATTTATAGTCACAAAGACATTTCATATCGTAGGTTACAGAAAAAGGAAGAATTGTTAAATTTAGATGATTTTCATGGTTTTTCATCCAAAAAAAGTTGAAAAGGAAAAGTTGTTGTAGCTACTGTTGCAGTAACAAAGTGGATAAAATATTTTGTGGTCAGAGTAAGATACTGTATCTAAAGGAGATACGACTTAAAATGCGGGCTTGTTTTGTGTGATTTATATGTTCTTTCCTGAGGCTATTACAATTACCGTGAATTTATTGGAAGGAATAACGGCTGCTTCAAGGAAATTATTAACTATCCAGGCGTCTCTATACTTGCTCTAACATTCTACCAATACATGTGTTGCGACTTCCTGCTTGTTTTAGCTATATCTTAGTGGGACTGCTAACGCTAAGTTTCAAAATTTCCGCTACTTCTTTTTCTGCTTTTTAAACCCAAATATAATCGGTAGTATTTCATCAACTTTTTCTACCAATTCGAATGATAACTTCTCTTTCGCTTTCTCAGGGACATCTACTAAATCTTTTTCGTTTCTTTTTGGCAGGATAATAGTACTAATGCCTGCCCTTTTTGCCGCTAATACCTTCTCTTTGATCCCACCAACCGGTAAAACTCTCCCCCTCAACGTTATTTCCCCAGTCATTGCAATACGAGGTTTTGTTGCTACTTTCTTGAATAGCGATATTAGAGATATTGCCATGGTAACACCGGCAGAAGGACCATCCTTGGGAATAGCCCCTGCGGGGACGTGGATATGATAGTCATATTTAGAGAAATCATCTATTATGAGGTCCAGTATTTTTGCCTTTGCGCGGACATAACTCATTGCCGCTTGAGCTGATTCCTTCATGACCTCTCCAAGCTGGCCTGTTAACGTTAATTTTCCGCTTCCCGGCATCCTTGTAGATTCAATAAATAAGATTTCTCCTCCTGCCTGGGTCCATGCGAGACCGGTTGCTACTCCTGGCTCGATAGACCTTTCTGCAATTTCTGAGAAGAATTTTATGGGGCCTAGAAATTCATTAACGTTTTTGGCGCTTACCTTAACTGGTTTTTTGTTACCTGAGGCAACTTCTTTGGCTACCTTTCGGCATACGGTACCAATTTCACGTTCCAGATTTCTCAATCCGGCCTCTCTGGTGTAATCACTTGTTATTACTCTGACAGCCTTATCATTAATTTTTAAATTATTGCCTTTTAGCCCATGTGCTTCATATTGTTTAGGAATTAGATACTGTTTTGCGATCTCAAGTTTTTCCTCTGCAGTATAACCGGGCAAATCCAAAACTTCCATCCTGTCTCTAAGTGCGTGAGGTATCGTATCGAGAATATTGGCTGTTGTTATAAACATTACTTTAGACAGATCAAATGGGACATCAAGATAATGGTCTGAAAATGAATAATTTTGCTCCGGATCAAGTACTTCTAATAGTGCTGATGAAGGGTCACCATGGAAATCTGCTACCAGCTTATCTATCTCATCCAGCATATAAACAGGGTTATTCGAGGACGCCTTGCGGAGGCCTTGTATGATCCTCCCCGGGAGTGCACCGACATAAGTACGTCTATGGCCGCGTATTTCAGCTTCGTCACGAATTCCTCCCAGTGACATTCTGATAAATTTTCTTCCCATTGCTTTGGCTATTGACTTACCAAGAGATGTTTTGCCTGTTCCCGGTGGGCCGACAAAGCAGAGGATAGGTCCTTTCATGTCTTTTTTAAGTTTCCTGACGGCTAAATATTCCAGGATTCTCTCCTTAACCTTTTTCAGGTTGTAATGGTCAACGTCTAACACTTTTTGAGCACTGGGAATATTCAGGTTGTCTTTCGTTGATATTGACCAGGGGAGTGCTATTAACCAGTCCAGATATGTGCGTGCAACAGTATATTCCGCTGATGAAGGATGCATTCTTGAAAGGCGTGAAAGTTCCCGGTCAGCTTCCTTTTGGGCTTCCTCCGGCAATTTTGCCTGTTTTAATTTTTTTCTTAGTTCTTTTACCTCAGCGGCCTGGTCATCTTCTTCGCCAAGCTCTTCCTGTATTGCTTTAAGCTGCTGGCGTAAATAATATTCACGCTGTCCTTTTTCCATTTCGTTCTTAACTTGTGTTTGTATCTTACCGGCAAGTTCTAATACCTGCATTTCATTGTTAATGAATGTATTTATTTTCTGTAATCGTTCTTTTACGTTTGTTGATTCAAGTATTTCCTGTTTTTCAGGTACGCTTATGTTTAAGTGAGAAGATATTAAATCTGAAAGTCTGCCAGGATTATCTATATTAACTACGACTATCTTTAATTCTTCCGGCAAGTGGGGGGACGCAGATACCATGCGCGAAAACTGATTCTTCGCGTTTGTTGCCAGGGCCTCAGTTTCCACATCATCCTTATCAATTACATCCTGCAATATATCTACTTTTGCTTTAAAGAAAGGTTTTGTTTCTGTGAACTCTTTAATATGTATCCTGGATATCCCTTGTACAAGCATCTTTGCCGTATTATCCGGCATCCTTAACATCTGTAATACCACAGAAGCAGTTCCATGCTGATACAGGTCTGATGGTTGCAACTTCTCTTTTTCTTCATTTTTATGGGTTACAAGTGCTACAAATCTGTTTGTTGCTAATACATTGTCGAGCAGTTTAAGCTCTTCTTCTGTTGAAACTCCCAGGGCAGTAACCATTTGTGGGAAAATAACTACATCTTTTAACCCTAGAACAGGCAATTCATCAGGTACCTTCAACAATTCTGGCTCAAATTGCCCGGGAATTTTTGGTTTATCAAGTTCCATTTTTCCTGAATTAATTGGTTTTTCTTTTTTAGCTTTCATTGAAGTGCAAATTTAGTACGAGATTTTAATAGATATTGTAGAATTAAAAGCTTTTTCAGCTTTTGGTATAGTTATCACGATAAATCCGTTTTCGTATGTAGCATGGATCTTGTTTGCATCAACTTGTTTGGGAATCTTTATTTTTCTTTCAAAGTACCCGTATCTAATCTCGACCTGATAAAAACATACTTTTTGATGGGAAGAATCGTCGTCTCTTTTTCCACTTACTGTGAGTATATGATCGGAGTATAAAACTGAAATATCTTCGGGTCTAAGGCCGGAAACTGCCATTTTTATTATAATATTTTTTTCAGTTTCATGTACGTCAGTGGGGGGTTGCCACGGGGTTGACGGCGCGAAATCATGGCTTTTTGCCATAAAGAAGAATTCTTCAAAGAGTTGTTCAATACTACTGTATTTTGCCATCAGTTTTTGTGAAAGTTCATCTGATATAAAAGCCATCTAGCCCTCGTCTTTCATATTTGTTTATATTCAATCTAAGCCAAAATCTGATCAGTTTGCTGCTTAATTGCGCTCTGTATGAGCAACGCAAGGTCGATCTCAGGAGGGATTAAAGGCTTTGTGGTAATAAATAATTACCGATGTTTAGGCTCAAAGGTCTCTATTGTTAAACATGCAAATCTTCAGAAAAGTGATGGATTGAATATAACAGCTTTGCAAGGTCCATTCAACAAAAAAGCCGACCCATAAACTTGGGCCGGCTTTTAAAAAACTACAGTATCAATACTTGTTGAAAGACTGGATTTTAATACATATCTCCGTATCCACCATATCCACCGCCACCTGCTGGCATAGCTGGGGCCTTCTTCTTTTCCGGTACCCTTCCTATCATTGCGTCAGTAGTTAGCAGGAGTGTTGCGATGCTCGCAGCATTCTGGATTCCGGTCCTTACGACTTTAGTTGGATCTACAATTCCTTTCTTAACCATATCGCAATATGTAGCTTTACTTGCGTCATAGCCTTCATTTCCCTCGGCATTGGAGACTTTTTCCACAACAATGGCTGCATTGTCTCCCGCATTTTCAACAATCTGACTTAAAGGTGCGGACAGAGCTCTACGAACAATATCAACACCTATTGATTCATCTCCTTTAAGTTTAAGAGCTTTCAGTTTGTTGATTGCCCTGATAAGTGCGACACCACCGCCAGGCAGTATGCCTTCTTCAACAGCGGCCCTGGTAGCATGCAAAGCGTCTTCTACCCTTGCTTTCTTCTCTTTCATTTCACTTTCAGTTGCCGCACCAACATTTATCATTGCAACTCCGCCAGTCAATTTTGCGAGTCTCTCTTCCAGCTTTTCTATATCATAATCAGAAGTTGTACTCTGGATTTCTGCTCGTATCTGTTCAATTCTCCCTTGTATTGCTTTACTGCTTCCTGCTCCTTCTATAACAGTCGTGTTATCTTTGTCGATCTCAATCTTCTTGGCCCTGCCAAGATCCTTGAGCTCTATACTTTCGAGATTTATACCTAAATCTTCAAAGACTGCCTGTCCGCCGGTCAGTATCGCAATATCTTCTAACATCGCTTTTCTTCTGTCTCCAAAACCAGGTGCCTTTACAGCAGCACATTTTAGTGTCCCGCGAAGTTTGTTGACTACAAGGAGGGTCAAAGCCTCTCCCTCAATGTCTTCGGTGATTATCATTAGAGGCTTGCCGCTTTGTGCCACTTTTTCCAGGACAGGCAATATAGTCTTTGCTGATGATATTTTCTTTTCATGGATAAGGATGTAAGGATCTTCTAAGATAGTTTGCATCTTTGCAGGATCCGTTACAAAATATGGCGACAGATATCCTTTATCAAACTGTAGACCTTCAATCCATGTTGATTCTGTTTGAAGGCTTTTTCCTTCTTCAACCGTAATGACACCATCCTTGCCTACTTTTTCCATTGCATCGGCGATGATCTTACCTATTTCGATGTCATGATTTGAGGAAACAGTACCCACTTGTTCTATCTCTTTTCTGCCCTTAACAGGAATACTCATTGCTTTTAATGTCTCTACAACCTTATCAACGGCTTTTTCGATACCTCGTTTCAGTGCCATTGCATCTGAACCGGCAACGACATTTTTCAAGCCTTCCAGGAATATAGCCTCTGCAAGTACTGTCGCAGTAGTGGTACCATCACCGGCAACATCACTGGTTTTTGCGGCTACAGACTTTACCATTTGTGCGCCAATATTTTCTATATGGTCTTCCAGCTCTATCTCTTTGGCAACTGTTACGCCGTCTTTAGTTATTGTTGGTGACCCAAAGCTTTTTTGCAATATTACGTTTCTTCCTCTTGGGCCAAGAGTTATTTTGACAGCAGAAGCGAGTTGGTTGATACCTCTCTTCAAAGCGTCAAACGCGTCCTGGTCATAAACAATCTTTTTCTTTTCAGCCATACTTTAAAAACCTCCTTTTTATCAGTGCTATCTATCTAAATAAATTAGTTATATATATTGTGGAGTTGAATATTTAGCAAACAAGATGCCTGATATGTGGAATTATGATTTATTTATTAAGTTTTTGTCTCTAATTCATCCCTAAAGCTTTTTTTATCAACAAGCCATAGCGTTTAGGATAGGGAAAAATTTGTATATCTTTTTTTGAAATAAAGGGCATGATATTATCATGCTGCCTAATTGGCAGTTGCTTAACATTGTGAATACCTAAGAAGATGTCATACTGGCAGTTAGCGGAATGGTAGGAAATTTTTTTATTAATAAAAGAGGTAAGTTGTATTAATTATTGATCTTAGGTACCTGCTGAGAGGAGATATGCCGAAGCGGGGATTCAAACCCACCCTCTAAAGCGTTAATATGTTGTTATTTTCCCGTTAAATCATTCTTGTTTTTAGATATATTCTTTTTTTGATAGTTACGCCAACCAATCGTGTAGAAGATAAGAGCAAATAGTACTAATAAAACAAAATATGCATAAAAATCACTAACGTGATAGTTACCCAAGGAATCACCAGATCCAAGACATATCATAATATTAACTAAAACAAATGCCCAGATTGTTATTAACTGTCCTATTGTTATTTTGTGCATATTAAACTCTTGGGTTGTCAGTAACTTTTGATAAAGTGGGGAGGTTTATTGCTTTTCTGATTATATAAGTCCCATATATCAAATAGTTATATAATTTTGTTAAAATCTCAGAATTATGTGTAATAACAATATGCGTTCGTGGCAACGACCTATGATTTTGGGGGGCGGGGGTACTGGTAGCGAGCTATCCACAATCGTACCTCTGATGTTCGGTTTTTCATCTGGTGATGATCTGGTGACTGTATTTGCAACTTATTTGAAACGTTAAGCATTTAAATACAAAAGAGTTAAGATATGCCGAAGGGGGGATTCGAACCCCCACATCCTTGCGAACACTAGCACCTGAAGCTAGCGCGTCTGCCAATTCCGCCACTTCGGCTCTCTTAATAAGTCGTATTCATTCTAAGTTATTCATCTATAAATAGTTATAAGCTATTAAGGTTGAGTTTTATGTCGCTCTTTCAACATCACATAATACTTAACCCTGTATTGCAATATTTAAGTATATACCAAATAACCGTTTATATGTTTTTTTCGATTCCAGGTTTTTTGGATGCTTGCAAGTCCGGCTTTTCAAAAAAAAGAAAGGATTACGCAGGAACAGCAGTGCTAAATACTTGTATAAGGCTATTAAACCTTGATACTTGGTGGTACATGTGTTAATATAAAAAACTTTAGATCAGTTTGTCAACATGGAAATTGTATCAACCAACAAAAAGGCCCGTTTCAATTATGAAATTATTGAAAAAATAGAAGCGGGAGTTTCGTTAAAAGGTACGGAAGTTAAATCAGTTCGTAATAAGAATGTAAGTATAGGCGAAAGTTACGCACAAATAAAGGAAAACGAGGTTTTTCTTCACAATTTGCACATAAGTCCATACGAGCAGGGAAATCGGGAAAATCACGATCCTATACGTGTAAGGAAATTACTCCTTCATAAACAGGAAATTAAAAAACTAGTCAGCAAAATACAGCTAAAGGGACTTTCTTTAGTCCCTCTCTCGATTTATATAAGGAAAGGTAAGATAAAGGTTGAGCTCGGAGTTGGCCGAGGCAAACGATTGGTAGATAAAAGAGAGTCCATAAAGAAGAAAACAATTGAACGTGAGATTGATCGTATCGTTAAAAAATAAATAGTTATATATAAACTTAAGGGGGCGAAAGGTTTCGACCGAGTAACTGGATGCAAGAGTTGCACTCTGAGGTGGTCAGGAGGCCTCATAAAAAACCTGGCGAAAACTTAAATGCTGATAATGAACTAGCATTGGCTGCGTAAAACCGGCCGCGTC
>JABHIW010000128.1 GCA_018670825.1 Candidatus Scalindua sp.
AACAAAATACTAAAACTTCAATCTAAAATCCCTGTTATCATTAAAAATGATAACACGAAAAAAAATCTTTTTTTTCGTGCAAGGGAGGTTTTTTGTGCTTGACAAAAGCCTACTAATGGGTGACCCCGATTTTTTTGCCCCGATTTTTTCCTCAATTTTATTTGCCAGCTGGATTATAAAAACTTAATTTATGAAAAGCATATCCATCATCTGATGGTTTTCTGTCTGAGTGAAATGATAATTCGGTAGATCGTGTCGATAAGGTGGTATGGTAAATTGGTTACTAACTAAATGCAACAGTAAAAATGAGCTTAAACATCAGGTTACACAGTGGTGTTACTGGTGAGATGTGGCTAGGGTAGACTAGTCATAAAAAAACGCCTACATCCATCAGCTAATGAAGAATGTAGGCGTCTGTATAATAAATCAATATTAGTAAAGATTACTTAGCTTTTATCAACTGCTTTCTTTTTCCGTCTTCGTCTTACTTCAGCACCTGCAAGTCCAGCTAAACCGATGCCGAGTAGTGCAATGGTTGTGGGTTCGGGGACGGGTGTTTGCTCCTCCTGATTAAACAAATTTATCTCTGCACCGGTGCCACTAAATGACACTATGGTGCTTATCGAGCTACCGTCGCTCAACGTTCCCGTAAGAAGATCGCCAGAGACTCCGCTGTAACTGAGGCCGGTACCATAGATATTGAATATTGAACTGCTCGCACGTATTCCATCCTCAAATGTCCCTCCTGTAATGTCTAGCTCTGAACCAATCCACCCAAACACTGAATATGTCGATGTGCTCCCTGCCAAGAACGTGCCCCCGCTGATCGTACCGGTGGCACCCCATGTGTAAAGACCGTGACCTGCTACTATCGAACCAGCGTTTGCATGACTACCACCTTGGAATATTCCGCCTGTAATCGCCAGAGTAGAGTCCCGCATGGCCAACCCATCCCCCGCACCGCCACTACCTGTATTTTTGACTCCTCCGGTAAATGTACCAGCCGATATACTTACTGTACTACTTTCCCACGCAAACATCCCGTGCCCACTTCCACCAGCATCAGTATCTTCACCTCCGGTAAAATCCCCTCCGGATACATTAATTATTGAATTACCATAGCTAGAAATTGCATCTCTACCATCAGTACTGCTCGGCAAAGTAATATTTGCTCCCGCCCACACATTTAACGTGGTAGCATTATCGACCCTTACGTCGTCATTGATGACGTAATCGATGATATGTGTTGTACCGGTACCGCCATCATTAAAGATCGTAGTTGCTGGAGTGTCACGAACCACAATCAGGCTCATGGTCAGCACCATAATAAGAGACGCTAACAACGTCATCTTTCTCATATTTACTCCTCCACATTTCTTATATTGATTTAATATTTTTCCAGCAACCTATCTAATATCTTGCTGATCTACCGTTTAACATACTATACAACAAATAGTTTGTCAATATCATTACAAGGTATCATTCAGCAATAGAGAAGATTCAGAGATTTTAGACTTACCACCTGATTACGCTTGATACGTGAATGGCGATTAAGAGAAATGATAACAAAACTAGACTTTTGTCAATGCTGTCAATGGTTTTCAAGTATTTGCATTGTACATCTCGTAACAAAATGCGTTAATTATTTCCAAATTCTTCTTTGACGGTTTAGTTCTACCTTGCTCCCAATTCCAGATGCTTTCCTCTGAAACACCAATTATATTAGCAACGTCAGATTGCATGAGCCTGTTATCCATACGTTTTTTGCGAAGATGCTCACCAATTGTCTTAGGGTTGATAGGATAACCATCTGGATAAGTGAAAGGACGTACAGCACATACAATATACTTAATGCTAGAATGCAACGGGTTACACAACCCCAAGGTTGCGTAACGTACGTGAGGATAAACTTCAGTAGAACCTAGAAGTATCATTAAAGATCAATTAGATTCCCTTTTTCATGGGAATGACAGAAGCGCAGCTTTGATATTACCATGCACTAAATACACCACACAATATCAATATATTCTTGTAATCAACCCCATTACATGTACAATATTTTCTGATATTTTAGCAACTTAGAGATCCCGAAACGAGTTCGGGATGACAGTTCTCGGGTAACTGTTAGATGCTGATAACACTTCGACTCCGCTCAGTGTGACATAGTATATTCTGTTTGAATGGAAGGCATCACCTAACTTTATCTAAACAGGGCTCATTCTGTCATCCTGAGCGGAGTCGAAGGATAGTCTTTTGTCGTAATTTGTGAATTAACTTATCCTGGAATATATAGGGGAAAAAATATGAAAAGAGTCGGAGCTCATGTAAGTGCAGGTGGTGGAGTGGAAAACGCGCCATTGAATGCTAAGGCGATAGGAGCAAAGGCGTTTGCTCTCTTTACGAAGAACCAGAGACAGTGGAAGGCAAAACCTCTTACCAGTGATAATATTGAAAAATTCAGGCAGAATTGTGAAGAGGCCGGGTATCTGCCGGAACATGTACTCCCTCATGACAGTTATCTGATAAATCTCGGACATCCTGAAAAAGAGGGGCTGGAAAAATCGAGGGACGCTTTTCTTGATGAGATGCAGCGCTGTGAACAACTGGGCTTAACAATGCTGAATTTCCACCCGGGCAGCCATCTTAAGAAAATCGAAGTGGATGCCTGCTTAAAGAGGATTGCAGAATCAATTAACATCGCCCTGGACAAGACTAAAGGCGTTTCTGCCGTTATTGAAAATACTGCCGGACAGGGAACTAATATGGGTTTCCGGTTTGAGCATTTAGCCGCTATTATAGATGGAGTTGAGGACAAAAAGAGAGTGGGAGTCTGTCTGGATCCCTGCCATACTTTTACTGCCGGTTACGATCTTCGAACAAAGAAAACGTTTAATGCAACAATGAAGGAATTTGATGCAACTGTCGGGATAAAATATCTAAGCGCAATGCACCTGAATGATTCCAAACCGGACCTCGGCGCTCGTGTGGACCGGCACCACAGCATTGGTAAGGGAAAGCTGGGAGTTGAACCGTTCCGTTTTATTATGAATGACAAACGCTTTGAAGAGATCCCCATGGTCCTGGAGACGATTGATGATACGATCTGGGAGGAGGAGATTAAGCTGCTGTATAGTCTTGAAAAATGAAAATAAAATTTCACCGCAAAGACGCTCCCCGGACAAAATGCGCCGAGGACAAAGAGGACACAAAGAAAAACCATCCTTCGGCTCCGCTCAGGATGACGTTACACTGAGAGCACTGAACAACGTCACACTGAGCGGAGTCGAAGTGTTATTAATATAGAATTCACAATAAAAATAAAACAATGAAAAAGCACATCTTAAATATTCTTACAGTACATATTTTGCTTATTGGAACATTTTGTTTTACGTGCAGTGCTAATGAGTTACAGGACCAGGCTTTGTCTCTGTTTGGTGAGACTCAGAATGCTTCGGTCTTCTATCTTGATAACGGGATGGAGGTCATTCTTATAGAAAACCATGCCAGCCCGATGATCACGGCATTTACGATCGTAAAAACCGGCAGTCGCAATGAGGACGCAGCGACAAACGGGTCAGCACATTTCCTCGAACATCTGCTCTTTAACGGTACGAAGACTCGTACCCAGAAGAAACTCTATGAAGAGATGGATTATTATGGTGGCTATAATAATGCCCATACAGGGCCTGATTACACCAACTTCATGATCCTTATGCCGAAGGAGTATATCGAACAGGGAATGGATATGCAGGCAGACATGCTTTTTAACTCTACTCTGCCTCCCGGAAAATTTGAAAAAGAACGAGGTATTGTTATTGAAGAGATCGGTAAGAGTGCAGACCGTCCATCAACTCAAGTAAACAATCACTTCTCAAGAACTTTATTCTCAGGTACACCTTATGAGCGTCCGGTACTCGGAACGGTTTCCACTATTTCTCACCTGAAGCGCGAGGATGTGCTGGAGTATTATCGTTCCTGGTATGTATCAAACAACATGACATTGATGGTCATCGGAGATTTTACCACAACAGAGATGGTAGAATTGGTAAAGAAGAAGTATGGCCCCTATCCGGCCGGTCATCTTCCGGAACATAAACCGGTCTTGTTAACTCCTCCAAAAACCCTGAAGATCACCCATGCAAATGGTATGGGAAAATTCCCTGATGATCGTCACTATCTTAATATGGGCTATATATTACCTGCGCCTTCATCAGAAGACTTCTTTTCTTTACAAATGCTGGCGGATTTTCTTGGAGGCAAAAAAGACTCGATCCTGGACGTCCTGTTTGAACAGGATTCCAATAAAGGCCTGGTTAATTCCGTCAACACTAGCGTAACATTTAACAGCGATTTTTCAACACTACAGATTTCTGCAAACCTTCCTTTAAACAGTGATGTTGATCGTGTTATCGACTTGATCAGGCATGCCGTACAGGATATGGCAAACAATCCTGTACCAATGGGAGAGATACAACCTATTTTAATATCAAGGGCAACGCAGGAAGTTTACCTGCAGGAAAAACTGCATTACTACGCAATGATGAAGTCGGGTTATCTTGCCGCCGGTGGATACGCTTTCCTCAGTGGATATATGGACAGTATCATGCAGGTGACTCCTGAATCAATCCAGAATGCCGCGTTACAGTATCTCAATACTCAGTTACCGATAGTAACTTTAATGTCACCTCCATTTAAACAGGCTGAAGCAGCCACAGGTCATTCACAAAACAGATACCATAAGGAAACGCTTGAAAATGGTATGACCGTAGTTGTAAAAGAAAATCACGACAGTCATGTTGTCGGTGTACACCTGGCAGCAAAAGGAAGAAGCCTGTCTGAAGGAAAAGAAAAATGGGGAATGGCAGAGATTTTACAACGAATGCTGCTTGAGGGAGGAACGGTAAACCACCCTGAAGGAAAACTGTATGATACACTTGTGTCGATCGGCGCTGAATTAAAACTTCATGATAACGCTAATATCCCTTATGACGATTACTACAATTCATCCCGATTTGTTTATATGAGATTAAAGGTGGTAGATTTCTTTTTCGAGGAGGGTATCAGACTGCTTGCGGAGATGGTTTCCCAACCGTTATTGACAGATGGTGCTTTTGGACAGGCCTGGAAAAATGTTGTTTCATTATCAACTACAACTGCTTCAAGTACACCTAAAGTTGCCAGCAGGATGCTCTATGATAATCTATTTGTTACAAACCCGGGATTTGGGTGGACGCTTGGTAACGCAGAAAACATCAAGCATTTTAACCTGGAGGAGATAAAGGCCTTTCATGGTAAACTGTACAATCCCTCAAATCTGGTGCTGACAATTTCAGGTAATTTGCCGATTGAGAAAGTAATGGAGCAAGTCAAGGCCTGTTTTGGCGGCGTGTGGGGAGAAGCCGGATGGCAACCGCCAGCATTTAATCTGAAGCTCGATCAACTCGGCAGAACGGTACGCCAGAAAATCGGCAAATCGCAATCATATATTATCGTAGCAAATACCTGTGAAGTTGAAGAGAAAGATCAACCGGCATTGCACATACTCAGTAATATTTTCTCTGACAGGCTTGCCTTCAATCTTCGAGAGAAGCAGGGACTCGCTTATTCCATCGGTACGCATTTTCCAAAATACAAGGACGCGTATTGGTATAACATTACCATGGGAACAAGACCTGAAAATATTGAAAAAGCCATTTCAGGTATTAAGGAGGAAATCCGGTCAATACGAGAGGCATCTTTCGATGAATCAGAAGTACAGCAAACCATCAACGCAGCTTTAGGACGCCGAGGCATGCGCCGCATGGACCGTGTCAGCCAGGCATATTACATAAGCATGGAGATACTTGACGGCAAATCACCCGAAGCAGATGACCAATACGGCGAGAAGCTGAAAGCAGTCACTCTACAGGACTTACAACGCCTTGCACCCAGGATATTTCAGAATGATGATCATTTTATTGTAATCGCTGAATAGTTTTACAGAGTGACAATAAAATATTCTAAACATCAGACAGTGGTAAAGGTGAGTTTGGCGGTGCAGAAAGTGGGTTCGGGAGCAAGGGATGATCTGGTGGTGGCAAAGGATACAGCAGAGGCAAAGTTGGATTTTTGAGGTAAAAAGGGGTTTAGGGGCGGACGAGGCAACTGACATGTCATTCTGAAGGAGGAACGACTGAAGAATCTGTTCACGGGAAGCTCATTAACATCACAAAATATCATTTGCTTACTAACGAGAGATTCTTCGCTCCGCTCAGAATGACAATGGTGTATATTCTTGTGACGCAAGCAGTTATAATGAAAATTCCTAAATACTCAAGTTAAGTTCACCGTCAGGCTTAAACATTTCCGGAGAGTCCTTTTCTTCTTCCTTAAAAGCGCCTTTTAAATTATCTATTCCATAAACTGCATAAATAGCTTTTAACTCTACTACAACTTCTTCCGTAATCTCATGGTCCTGATAATGGTCATCAATCCCGAATGCAAGTGCGTGGGCAATACACTTTGGACAATCACACGTTCCAAGAGTGGTAAACGCAAATTGGAAATATTCACCAGTACCGTGAGTTTCACGAGAATGGTGGTTATTAAAATACCCATTGTTATGAATGTAATTCAGCTTTTCAACTAAGTCTTTGTATTTCATTTTCCTGCTTTCTCAATGATTATTAAATTGATATCAGTGATAAGGATATAAACCTGCACGTTTGCAACTTTCGAATATTATACACATATGTCTGCGAGTAACTATATCAAAATATTTGTGAAAATTCAGCTTTTTTTACTGAACTTACCTTGTAAGCAAGGATTACCGTAAAAAATAAACACTTCTTAATTCTCATTGACACAACGGTCAATAATTCATATAGTTATAGGATAGTTTCAGAGACAACCGTTTTATGGAAAAAGGCGTTTGAATAAAGTGCCACGTGGGCAGGAAAATTAAGATTTTGTATGATATTTCTATTCCAGTAATTGTCATCATTGTTAAATCCCCTCCCTTTGCTTACCCATATAGAATACGGAGACACTTAAGGTTCGGCTTTCCCGTTTGTTTCTCGTAATATGGGTTAAACTTTCCGAATTCAGGTTCTTGCCTGTTTAATCACCAGGTTATTAATGAAACAGCAGAGTTTGTTGTGAATGTAAAGACCACCGTTATTTGGTATATCTATTTTTCAGTTGGCTATTACATAATAAAAATTATATTATAGAATGTTTGAGTAAAAGTGTTATTTAATCCTGATAGTTTTGGAGAAGTTTTTTGAAAGACATAAATATTTCCTACTTAAAACAACTCGAATCAGAGTCAATCCATATTATTCGTGAAGTGGCTGCTGAGTTTAAGAATCCCGTCATGCTCTATTCCATAGGGAAAGATTCAAGCGTGATGGTACGCCTTGCCCAAAAAGCCTTTTATCCCGGAAAAATCCCATTTCCCCTCATGCATATTGATACCGGATACAAATTTCCGGAGATGATCAAATTTCGAGATTGGTATGTTAAGGAAATTGGGTGTAGGCTCATTGTTGAAAGAAATGAGGTGGCAATCTCCGAGGGCACACATCCTCAAAAGATTGGAGTAGATAAATGTTGTGCTAAATTAAAAACCCAGGGATTGCTTGGCGCGATAAAAAGAAATAAGTTTGACGCTGCCTTTGGTGGAGCGCGTCGTGATGAGGAAAAATCAAGAGCAAAAGAACGTATATTCTCTTTCAGAGATGAATTCGGGCAGTGGGACCCCAAGTATCAAAGACCTGAACTCTGGAATTTATATAATTGTCGCATTAACGAAGAAGAATCAATCCGGGTGTTTCCCTTAAGTAACTGGACGGAAATGGATGTCTGGTACTATTTGAAAAATGAGGAGATACCCATTGTCCCTATATATTACGCACAGGAGAGAGAAGTAGTTGATAGAGGTGGCATACTCATTCCCTATGATGACATGGTCAAACTCAAACCGGGTGAGAAAGTGGAAAAGCTTATGTGCAGGTTTAGAAGTCTGGGTTGTAGCCCATGTACAGGAGCCGTCAGGTCAGAAGCAAGGACAATTGATGACATAATCAAAGAAGTTGAAGAAGCCAGTAAATCTGAAAGGGAAAATCGTATTATCGATATGACTTCCGATAGTTCTATGGAAGATAAGAAAAAGGAGGGATATTTCTAAACTATGGATCCACACACATCCTCAAATCATGCTAATTTGCTTAGATTCACTACCGTTGGCAGTGTAGATGACGGAAAATCTACGCTTATTGGCAGACTCCTTATGGACACTAAGAACATATACGATGACCAACTTGAAGCAGTCAAAAAAGTTGCGAAACGCAAAGGTGAAAAAGAGATAGATTTATCTCTCTTAACAGACGGACTTGCTGCTGAAAGGGAACAAGGAATAACTATAGATGTGGCTTATCGTTATTTCCAGACTCCTAAACGGAAATTTATCATTGCCGATACACCAGGACACGTCCAGTATACGCGAAATATGGTGACCGGTGCTTCCACTGCAAATCTGGCTATTATCCTTATAGACGCACGTAGCGGGGTCCTTGAGCAATCAAGACGGCATGGTTTCATAGCAAGTCTTTTACAGGTTTCTCACATGATAGTTGCTGTCAACAAGATTGATCTGGTAGATTATTCTCAAGAGGTGTTTGATTCAATAGTTACAGAATATGATGAATATTCTCGTAAACTTGATATTAAAGACATCACCTACATTCCGGTTTCAGCACTTGAAGGTGATAATGTAGTTAATAAAAGCGAGAAAACTCCCTGGTATGACGGCCCTACCGTATTGCATGTACTTGAAAATGTCCACGTGGGTTCCGATCTTAATGTTCGCGACTTCAGATTCCCGGTGCAATATGTTATACGGCCTGATCTTAATTTCAGAGGTTATGCAGGAAGGATTGTCGCAGGTTCAGTTAACCCAGGGGAAGAAATCGCGGTGTTGCCATCAGGACTAATTTCTAAAGTTAAAACTATCACAACAATGGACGGAGATCTTGAAGAAGCACACGCTCCACAATCTGTGGTTTTAACACTTGAAGACGAAATAGATATCAGCAGGGGCGACATGATTGTTCGACGGCATAATCTGCCTCAAGTCGAGAATAATATCGATGTAATTTTATGCTGGATGGGGAATGATCCGCTTGAGATAGGCAAAAATTATTTCTTAAAGCACACCACAAGAACGGTCAATGCCAGCATCACTAAGTTAATTTACATGTTTGACGTAAACACTTTACATCGTACCGATGCGACAGAACATAATCTTTTCTGCGAGTTGATAAAAACGCCACATCTTACCGATGTTAACACTCTGCTGCTGAATGAGATTGGACGCGCGGAGTTGAAACTTACCCAACCAATAATGTTAGATCAATATAATAAGAACCGGGAGACTGGCAGTTTTATCATCATAGACCCTGATACAAATTTTACTGTTGGAGCAGGGATGATTCGGGGTGCTGTTCGAAGTATCGAAGAGACTATCCATGTCGAAGGGAAAACGAATATAGAAGAGGAACTGCCTATCAAAGTCGAGATAGAAAGAGCACCGGTATCTCTGCAGGAGAGAGAAGAACGATATAAACACAAGACAGCCGTTATCTGGTTTACCGGATTATCAGGAGCAGGCAAATCAACAATTGCAAAAAGCCTTGAACGCCTTCTCTTCAGTACAGGAATTCATACAGCGTTATTGGACTGGGATAAACTCTATCATGGTCTGTGCAAGGACCTCAGTTTTTCAGATCAGGATCGCATAGAAAATACCAGAAGAGCAGGAGAAGTTGCAAGGGTCTTTTACGAACACGGCTCTGTTGTACTGTGTACCTTTGTCTCTCCGTTAAGATGCCAGAGAGACCAGGTTAAAGCCTTGATACCGGAAGGAAGATTCATTGAAGTTTTCGTTCGTTGCAGTCTCCAAACCTGTGTGCAAAGAGATCCAAGAGGTCTGTACAAAAAGGCCATGGACGGAGAAATACCTCAATTCACCGGAATAAACTCACCATACGAAGAGCCTCTCAACCCGGATATTATCTTAGACGCAGAACATAAATCCATTGAAGACAACCTTAAAGCGCTTCTGGAGATGCTAAAACAAAAAGGGATTATCAGAAGGTAAGATATTAAAACTCCGGTCTAGCAAAAAAACAGACCTTTATGTTACATCTTACTAGAGTGAACAGGCAGTATAGTCACACGCCTGAATGTCAAACTTTTTAAAATCCTCGATTATTAATAGTTCCACCACTGCCAGCAAAAAGGACTACGACACTAATTTTCTTATTAGAAAGTAGAATCCAATCATCATTGTTATAACTCCTATTATTAAAATAATACTAATTGTAATTTTTGAAATTAGTTCATAGTACATGATTAATCTCCTTATACTTGTAAATTAAAAATACCTCATCAACACAGAACTATATATATAATTATTAGATTATTCCGCGTTAAAACTATATCTGTAGAGACAGAAGGCACTGAGTATAATGTAAACATAGCTGATATTTTGTCCTTGTCAAAACAAGTAGCAATTTAATTGTCGCCTTCCACCTAAAAAGACGACACTCCCATATTTTCATTTTCCCTTAATTCAAGGAATTTAACTTTACCAGTCAGAATATGCTTTTAAATTGATATAGGAATTTGTATAAACATGTTGTTATGAAAAAACAGACCATAGTTTTATTAAGTCTTTTTCTTACTATCTGCATTTTTCAGCTTTCTACACTGGCAAGTAAACTCTCATCATCTCACAAAAGCAGCAACATACAGAGAAAAGCACCGGTAATGCTCGCGCATCAATGGGACAAGAAATCCGATATTAAAGGATGGTGGATGAGCGAAAAACTCGATGGAGCACGTGGATATTGGACAGGTAAAGAACTGATTTCTCGCCAGGGAAATATCTTTCACGCTCCGGAATGGTTTACCAGAAATTTTCCATCAACCCCACTCGATGGAGAACTTTGGATAGGAAAGCAGCATTTTTCAGAGCTTATCAGTATCGTTCGCAGGAAGAATGCCGATACCGAGTGGAAGAAAGTCCGTTACTTTGTCTTTGACGCACCTGAAATAGAGGGAGGTTTTGAGAAACGTCTTGATTTCGCGCGCCGTTGGTTCCTGGAACACCCAAACCTGTTTACTGAAGTACTGGAACAGCAAATATGTAGCAGTAAGGAGCATCTTCAACGAAAGCTTTTAGAGATTGAGTCTCTTGAAGGCGAAGGATTGATGCTGAGGAGGCCCGGTTCTCCGTATACCGTTGGGCGTACCCACGATCTATTAAAAGTAAAAACCTTTGAAGATGCAGAGGCAACCGTTATCAAACATCTCCCCGGATCCGGAAAACATGCCGGACGTCTCGGATCACTGTTAGTGGAACTGCCCAACGGAATTCAATTTGCGATAGGGACCGGCTTTTCTGATCAGGAACGAAACAACCCGCCTCCAGTTGGGAGTGTGATTACCTTTAAATATTGTGGATTCTACAAATCAGGCATTCCTAAATTTGCCTCTTTCCTTCGTATTCGTGAAGAGTATTAATTAATTCTCACGCCAGGCCGCTCCCCGGACAAAAGACGCCGAGGACAAGGAGACCGCAAAGCAAACACAAAAGAAATTATAAAAGTTTTTTGGTAACTATTCATTAATAATCATGATTCTGCACATCCGGTAAAATATGTAGGGCCTGTTTCCCAAACAGGTCTTTTATGCACGGAACGGGAAAAGCCCGTTTGGGAAACGAGCCCTACGGTTGCTTTCCTCTCTTTCGAGAGGTTAATCATTAAACAAATAAGGGAAAGCTTGAAAACTGCCAGACTGCATACCTATGGGTTTTCGATCTAATTTTCCTTGTGTTTCTTCAACCATACTATTTGATACGGCTCTAATGTCAGATCCTGACTATTAATTTTTGTATGGGTAATTATATCAACTAAATGATCAGTATACTCACCGGGAAGAACAATTTTCACACTCTCTCCCGTAAAGTTAAATAATGCGAGTATAGACTCATTATCATCATTGGCATATCGTTTAAGGGCAAATACCTTACTTCCCAAATCCAGGAACTCATATTTGCCAAATGGGTTGAAGGCTTCTTCATTTATTCTAATTGATAAAAGTTGCTTATACCTTTTGAAAAGGATCTTCTGCAAACTACCCTCTTCTTCAAGCAACTCTTTTAAATTATCATAATTTAATTTATCTCTATTAATAGTCCTGTTGATCCTCGTCCTCCTTACCGCTTCTTGATAGTTCCGGGAGCCAACAAGAGAGTGGAAATAGATACCCGGCACACCTGGCATCGCCAGAACAACCGCTTGCGAGAGAATCATTCTTTTTACTCGCATATTGTCATCCTCTTCCGGGCTTGTTAACAAATCAATATAACTGCAATTTAACTCATAAGGAGATTCTTCCTCATCACCGATTGACCGATAAGAAGCAAAGCCTCCGTGCCGAATAGAAGTCCTCACTAAAAAGCTCATCTCTTTCTCATCTAATATTCCATTTACCGCTCTGACACCAATACCATCATGACTTGCGGTAAAATTAAAGAAACATACCCCATCACTTGGAAGATCTAACCCTTTTGCCCAATTTGTGAGTTTTTCTGTATCAGCTTTTAAAATAGAAAATGCCAGAAGAGGAGGAAGCGTAAAGTTATAAACCATTTGTGCCTCATCATTACCACCTCCAAAATACGAAATATTTTCTCCGTGAGGCACATTTGTCTCTGTAATAATTATAACTTCAGGCGCAACTGCATGCATTACTTCACGCATAAGCTGAATCAATTCATGAGTTTTTGGAAGATGAACACAGGATGTTCCCAACTCTTTCCATATATAAGCAATTGCGTCAAGCCTTATAAGAGAAGCGCCTTTGGCGATATATAAAAGCAATACATCTAAAACCTTTAACAACACTTTGTAATTAGCGTAATTCAAATCTACCTGATCGCTGCCGAATGTTGTCCATATATTTCTGATCTTCCCCTCATCATCAATGAATTCGGTTAAAAGAGGCGAGGTCCTTGGTCTTACAACATTTGATAAATCAGTACTTGGATCAACATCGATAAAAAAATCTTCAAACTCCGGAATATTTGCCAAGTAATTATTGAACCATCTGCTTAATTGTGACATGTGGTTAATGACGCCATCAAACATTATCCTATGGTTCTTCCTTATATTTTCTATGTCTTTCCATGAGCCTTTGAGAGGGCAGACGCCCTTATAGTTTACAATTGAAAAACCATCATCTGATGAATACGGATAAAATGGTAGTATGTGAACGGTGTTGATGACATCCTGTGCATACTCATTTAAAAATCGATATAAAGTTGCCAGTGCCGTTTCACCATGATGAAAGACCTGATCTCCATATGTTATGAGTATAATATCTTTTTGCGTTAAATAATATGGAGCGCTTTCTATCTTTTGTTTATACTTATCGATTAGAGCAAGAATCTCCTCATAGGCCTTTACAGAATCCTCCTTGGAATAAATAAAATCCAATGACTCTTCGATCAGTTTTAATCTGTTTTCTGTTGTAAGCCGGGTATAATGCTCTTTGTTTGTCATAACATAAGTCCTTGTTGTTTTCCTCCAGGAAAATGAGGCATTTAACCCTGAAGTGCCTCCAATGCTTCCCACCGTTCATAGGCTGTGCATAATTCTGAGTCCAGGGCAGACAATCTTGCCCTTACAATTGTAGCCTCGTCATTTCCTTTCTTATAAAACAGGGGATCACTCACTGTCTGGTATAATTTATTCTGCTCTTCTTCCAGCTGCTCTATTCTCTGTGGTAAGGTTGAGAGTTCACGTTGCTCTTTATAACTAAGCCTGCGAGGACGTTCAATATTTTTGTCCGGTCTGTCAGTCTTTAATTGGCTCCGTTTCTTACTATTTACCTCAACTTGTTTTCTCTGCCGGAGCCAATCATCATAACCTCCAATATATTCATTAACCTCACCTTTACCTTCAAACACAATAGTACTGGTTACCACATTATTGAGGAATGCACGATCGTGGCTTACCAGAAGGAGTGAGCCCTTATACTCCAACAGCATTTCCTCCAAAAGCTCCAGTGTCTCCATATCCAGATCATTTGTCGGTTCGTCCATCACGAGAACATTTGCCGGCCTGGTAAACAACCGTGCAAGAAGAAGGCGGTTACGTTCTCCACCGGAAAGGATGCTGACATTGATACGTGCTCGCTCCGGAGAAAATAGAAATTTCTGTAGATATCCTATCACATGTTGCTGCTTGCCGTTTAATGTAATAAAATCATTCCCATCTCCCACATTGTAAAATACTGACTTGTCCTCCTGCAGTTGTTCACGAAGTTGGTCGAAATAGGCAATCTGAAGATTGGTACCATGTTGAATTATTCCCTGCTGAGGAGTGAGTTTACCAAGCAGAAGTTGTAAAAGAGTGGACTTGCCAGCACCATTAGGACCGATAAAACCCACTTTATCACCCTTCATAATCGTTGTAGAAAACCCTTTTATTATCGGTGTATTATCATATCCAAATCCCAGGTTTTCTACCTTTATTACCTTCATACCGGAACGTTCTACCTCTTGTGTCTGCATTCGCACTGTTCCCGTTAGAGTACGTCGTTCTCTACGGACAGAACGCATTTTTTCCAGGTCCCGTACTCTCCCCTCGTTTCGAGTACGACGAGCCTTAATACCCTGTCGTAACCATATCTCTTCATTAACAAGTTTCTTATCAAAAGTAGACCATTGTTTTTCCTCTGCATCGAGTACTGCCTGTTTGCGGGAGAGAAATGTTTCATAATCACACTCCCAATCAGCAAGCTTACCCCTATCAAGCTCAATGATACGATTGGCTATCTTTTTTAAAAACATGCGGTCATGGGTGACAAAAAAAATAGTACCTTCATATCGCAATAGAAATTCTTCCAGCCAATCGATTGATGCAATATCCAGATGGTTAGTTGGTTCATCAAGCAATAATATCTCAGGTTTACAAACCAGACCCCTTGCAAGTAATACCCTGCGTTTTAAGCCTGCGGAAAGAACCTTGAACTCGGAATTTGCATCCAATTGCATCAATGAAATCATCTTTTCTATCTGATGACTTTTTTCCCAATCCTGTCCAGTATCGTGTTCCGCATGACTGCGGTCCATCTTTTTAAGCCCATCATGTACTATTTCGAATACGGTACCATTTAATTCTCTTGGAATTTCCTGCGAAAGATAAGCGGTACGAAGCCCTTTTTTACGGGAAATTTCTCCCGAATCAGGCATCAACTCTCCATTAATCAACTTAAGTAAAGTTGACTTTCCCTCACCGTTACGACCAAGAAGGCAGACTCTTTCACCACGTTCTATCTGTACACTTGCTTCATCTAATAATAACGGTCCTCCGAAGCTGATACTTACTTTTTGCAGACTTAATAACATCATGAATATACTCCGGAAGTGATATTTTTCTTGTAGGTTATTTGAAATGTTAAGGAAACAATCTGAATTAAAAAAAAGGACACACCCCATATGTTTCCATTTGGAATGTGTCCCTCATATATATCCGGTGTTCTTTCCGATAGTACAATCGAAGTATTTAGCATTTCGACAAATTTACTGAATTACACCATATAAAGATAATCCTGGATTTTTACTGACTCTGGTAAGTCTTGACAATCGTCTTCTTTTTAACTTTCTTCATTAACTTGTCAATATCTTCTTTTTGGGGTTCATTAAATGTTTCACCAACTTGATATTGAAAAATCGTTTTAATACTTTCGTTGTACATATCTTCCGTCAAACTGGTAAAATCCAGTAGCTTTACGTCTGTATTACTCAATAGATAGGTTATTTGATCAAAAAGGCCGCTGGTCGAAACACCGGAGTGAACAAATGAATCTTGACCAAGAAAGCCTTTAACGGTCACTATAAATTCTAATAATTGAGAAATTTGATATTGTGCACCAATAATTGTTTTTTCCAGATTCTTCTTATTCAGCATAGAGCTCTTCGAGTAATCTATAGAAGGGACAGACTCTTTAAAAACAGTATTACTATCACTCCTTCTACTGGAAGTTATACGGGCCTCAATGTCATTTACTGTTACAATCATTTTATCAAACTCTTTTTCTATTTTTTCAAAATCTGATTGCTGACCATAATATGTCGTAACTTTCATTTTTTTATGAAACGCTACTAATTCTTCCAAAAACCCATTAAGCTCCTTCAGACTAAATGAGAGAAATTCTCGGTCCTTCTTAAATGTGCTGATTTTCCTGATATGCTCTTCCTTATCTACAATACTTTGAATACCGGCTTTAATGTTAAGTAATTTATTAAAGGTTTTATCCTGGCTCATCTCCTGAGCAAGTGATTGTACTGCATCAGCTTGTTTCATGGATGAAACATCCTTACTGTTTACAAAATCTTCCAACGTATTAGCATTATCTAAAAACTTTGCATAATACTCCTCTTTTAAAGGCTTATCGTGAAGGAGCTCCTGCAACTCTGTCAAAATACCACATATTTTTTTCTCTTCCTGCTTAGTTTTGAATTTAACCAGCTTGCTCAGTTTACTGGAAAGAATTACGAATTTGTTCTTCCTGCTAAAGAGATCTTTGAATGGTTCTTGTACATCTTTATTTTTTTGAATATCTTTGATCAATTTCTTCAGTTGATCTAACGCCCCAGACAAATTCGTGAGGTAAGGTACACTTTTTTTTGCTTCCAGATAAGCATCCAGACCTGACTCTGTTTTCAATTTAGATATCTTACGAACTCCTTCTTTAACTTGTAAGAGAAGAGTACGCACATCTTCTTCCTGTTCAGTAGTTAAGGTCTGTTCATTATGCGAAACCGATTCTTGAGGTGTTTCTGTTGCGGAAGATAACAAAGATTTAGCACGTTCTTTCATCATTGCAACGAAACCTCTGGATGGTTTTTCTGTTTTCTTAGCATCTTCCTGTTTAGCAGCAACTGTCTCTTGCACGGACATCGAGTCAAGATACACCAATAACTTTCTGAAAGTACCCAACATTTCAAGATAATCATTTTTCAATAATGAGTGCTTTGGAATTGCACTCAATTCTTTCAATTCCTGGTAATTTGAGCTTAAGTCGTCTTGTTCACTTTGAGAAGCAAGACTATGGTTGGATAATTTTTTATCTATCTTTTTTATAAGCGATTCAACAGACTCCACACAATTCTGCAAAAGACCATATTCTTCAAGAAATTTAAAGTGGGCATCAAGCTTATTTGTTGCAGAGTAGACATAACTATCATATGCAGGAAGAACCTTCCAGTTGCCTTTTTCCACAATATGTTCAAGCTTTAATACATCCATAAACAGCTCATTATTAAATAATAACGGATTGCCCTCATTGGTAAGATGATCAAATAACTCTGTAAAAAGGCCAAGATTATCTATATTATCTTCGACCATTTCAAGGTCTTCTTCTTGTTCTTTAAAGATCCGGTATTTAAAATAGTGTTGTTCTAAATCCAGCATAATAACCAATGCTACAAAATGCAGGTTTAAAAAGACTTCCTTCAGACCGGTGCTGGTAAATACTTTATTCGATGTTACAATTTCGTTTAATCTTAATTCACTTCCCAACGTTTTGGTTGTTAGTGGTAAACCGTTATAAATTAAATAACCGTCCAGTCTACCGGTATATTTTTCCCGGGTTTCTGCAGTAGTAACGTAATTACAGCTAGTATCATCCGGTGTAAAGTCACCCAACTGCTTTTGTTCATTCTCATCAATAATCAACATGTTGCTTGCACCTTTGGAAAGCCCTGTTTTACAATGCAATATTACATGCCGTTTCATGAGAAACTGAATAAGTTCTTCTACTTCCGTTTGTGTGGCCGTAATGCTTGCTTCCACAACATCACGCTCTTTGACAGTCTTGTAACTATCAATCTTCCCTTTGTGGAAAAGATGTTTGGTTATAATTTTAAGGGTTTTCTCAAAAGAATTTCCAACAACCTCTCCTTTAAAACTGACGAAAAGAGATCTCAAGGGTTCCTCAATTACCGTCTTCTTAACTCTTTCTTTAATTTCAGCTATTTGAGAACGTACAATGTCAGAACTGTGAAACTTCTTTTCTAGTAACTTATAGTAATGATTATTAGAATCTAGAGTCTTTGTAAATGCTTTTGACTTTAACTTTGCCTTTGCTTTTGCTTTCATTTTTTCCCCTTCAAATTTTTTTTTTTCAACTTTTTGAAGCTGGTAACAAACAAAAATTTTGTGTTAGTATAATTTTACTTTATGGCTCCGTGTAATCAATGATAATAATTAATAAGAGTCGCATATATTATGTTTAGCAATTATCCCTAATAGGCATAAGCGGTCTATATGCCTATACTTGCATTTTCATATTATAATTTATTATTATTACACACCGGCTGTTACAATATATTAAATTGCTGATACATAATAATATAATAAGAGAGAATTTATCGCCTCAGTCAATCTACATATACATTTTCAACTCAAATGAAAAATACTCTTTGCATACTCCGCATAAACCAGTCCCGGCAATTTCACGGTATATCTCGTTTCTGGAACTTCTCTTCATAAATATCATATTCCCTTTGACATAACAACTGATTTTTCTTATTTTTACAATGCATCATAAGTAATAGCTCAGAAAATAAAAACGGTACTCAAGCACAGAAATTCCGTTGGATTTTGAAAGGAAATAGTTGGAATTAGATCTTTATCAAATTGACGCTTTTACCGACAGACCTTTTCAGGGAAATCCAGCGGCAGTTATTCCACTTGAAACGTGGCTTCCCGATAACATCATGCAGTCGATTGCAGAAGAAAACAACCTTTCAGAAACAGTTTTTTTTGTACCGACAAGAAATGGATTTCATATTCGCTGGTTTACACCTGAAACAGAAGTTGACTTATGTGGTCACGCAACCCTGGCAGCGGCTTATGTTTTGTTTAATATTCTGAAGTATAATAAAGACAAAATAGAGTTCAAATCTAAATCAGGAACCTTAACCGTTTCACAAAAGGATGATTGGCTTGTCATGGATTTCCCTGCACAACCACCTATCCCCTGTAACGTACCGGATGAAATAGTAAAGGCATTTGGCAAAACACCGATAGAGTGTTTACGATCAGAAGACTACATTGTAGTTTTTGAAACGGAAAGTGATATTATAGCAATTAAGCCTGATATCGATTATCTAAAGAAACTTGACCTGCGCGGAGTTATCATTACTGCTAAATCAGGACAATATGATTTCGTATCCCGCTTCTTTGCGCCAAAGTATGGTATAGACGAAGACCCGGTAACGGGCTCCGCTCATACACAGCTAGTACCATACTGGGCACGAAAATTGGACAAAGCAACCATGAAGGCAAAACAGGTGTCAGAACGGGAAGGTGAGATAGTTTGTGAATTACGTGATGACCGTGTTTTGATTTCGGGCAAGGCGGTAAAATTTTTAGAAGGTAGAATAGAACTCAATTTCTAACGGCATGATGGCCATTTTGGGCCATATCTTTGTGAGGAGGAGTTGGAAATGATTAAAAAACCATTGCTTAGTTATTTATCGGAAGTTGAATTAGATATTCTCTTGAACGAATCGTTCAAGACATTGGAGACAACAGGAACATATATCCCTAATAAAAGGGCTAAAGATATACTAAAATCTGCTGGTGCAATAGAAAAAGATAATGATATCTTGACGCTGCCATCTGAACTTGTAAAAGAAGTCTTAGGAAATGTTTCTCCAAGATTTAAATTATACGATCAAAAGGGGCAGGGATTTCTTAATATGGAAATCGGTAATACTTTTTATGGGCCAGGGTCTGACTTGCAATATGTAATTGATATGGAAACAGAAAAACCAAGACTTACAAAACTCCATGATATTGCAAAACATATTTCTATGATTGATAAGATTCCTGAATTTGATTTTTTGATGAGTACAGGACTTCCGCATGATGTGACTTCGGACAAGCTTTATGAAGAGGTATTTCGGACAATGATACTTAATTCCGATAAGCCTATGGTTACAACTGGTGCAAATCTAGATGATATTAAAAAGACTTACGAAATCGCAAAAATAACTGCAGGAAGTGCGCAGTCTTTTAGGGACAGGCCATTCTATGTTGCATACTTAGAACCGGTTTCTCCATTAAAGACCGAGTCAGACATTGCAGAAAAAGTCATGTTCTGTGCAGAAAAAGGTGTGCCGTATCTTTTTGCAGCAGGCGCCAATATTGCAGTGCAGGCGCCTGGAAGTCCGGAAGGTGCAGTGATACAGGGCACAGCAGAATCACTTAGCGGGCTTGTTTTAGGTTATCTTGTTAATAATGATGTAAAATTTGTTTTTGGTTCAAATTCAGCAGGATTTGATGGTGTAAAAGGTATTGTAAGTTACGGCGGTCCGGAATGGTCAAAGACAATGGCACTTTATGCTGAACTTGGAAGAAGATTAAATCTTCCTGTGTGGGGCGCAGCTGGGTGTAGTGATGCAAACAAGCTAGATGCTCAGGCAGGTCTAGAAGCCGCACAGTCAGTCTTGATGGCAGAACTTTGCGGGTCAACCCTTGTACATAATGTGGGTTATTTAAGCCATGGTGACATGACGGATCCTCGTGCATATATATTCAATTCAGAAATTATTAAGCGGGCAAAATGGTCCAGGGAGCGTGGTATAATTGTGCCAGGTGAAATCCCACCTGTTATTGATGACGTTGTAAGTGGAAGGATTAAGACTTATCTTGATTCTGATCATACGCTTCAGAAATTTGGTACCAGATATCATCCATCAAAGTGGATTGACAGGAATCTTCATATTGAAAGCAAAGATTTATTGGAATCATTAAAACAGGAAACTAATGGTCTCTTAGAAAAATGTAATCCTGTAACTGGCATTGAAGTCACCTCTAAAAGAACAGATGGACCAGAAGAATATAACGGACCGATTGAAATTAAAGAGATAGAAAAGAAAGATTCTCTAGAAAGTATCTTCAAAGACAATCCAACTGGTGCTGATAAGGTAAAAGATTATCTGCAAGCACAACTTGATGCAGAAAAAAATCCTGATGAACTTTACCTGGATTTAGCAAAGGTTTTAGAAAAGACAATTGATGGTGCAAACTTAGTATTTCAATTGGCATATGGCAGGCTTTTTAATGATACAGCTGATATTGTTTTAGAAAAGATGGAATACAGCAAAGAAGGTACGCCGCTTGTTCTTGCAACTGTTGAAGGTGATATTCATTATGTCGGAAAGAACTTAGTTGGACAACTTGCAGCTGTTTCGGGATATAATATAGTTGATAATGGAATGGATGCAAAAACCGGAGAACTTATCCTCTCTGCCCTTGACAATGGCGCAAATCTGATGGGACTCTCAGCGCTTCTGACAACAACAAGAGATAATATGCATAAGACCATTGATGCAATGAGATCATTGTCCATTAAGGATCAGGTGGGTGTTATTATTGGCGGCGCAGTGATTGACAAAGATTATGCAAAAGAGATAGGCGCAGATGCTTATCGGAGAAATGCAGGCGAAGCAGCATCAGCACTTGATGGAATCAAGCAGGATTTTATTGATACATATAAACGTAAGAATATAATTGATGATAATTTTTCTGTTATCGGTGAAAATATCAATTCAATCAGCACAAAGGTAAAAGAAGCGATGAAAAACAAGGATGAGGAGACAATTTTGGAGATTGCAAGAAAACAGATTGATAATGGTGCAATTTATCTTGATGTTGCAGTCTCTCATCTTGGCGATATTACATTACAGGAAGATGCAATGAAGTGGGCAGTTATGACTCTTCAGGAAAACTTTGATGTGCCATTATGCATAGACAGTGACGATTATCGCGTGATTGAAGCAGGCGTTAGTGTGTACGATTCTACAAAAGTAGGTAGTGCAATAATCAATTCAGCAACGCTTGACAAAGACAGGTTAGAAAACATGACAAGGATTGCAAAAGAGTCAGGAAGTTATATTGTCTTTCAGGCAGCTGATGGTGCAACAATTGATGAAAAGTTAAAGATTACTGATCAGTTCATAGATTACGCTGCAAGCAATGGTATTGCAAAAGATAAAATCTTTGTTGATCCTGGTCTTGAGACCATGGCGCATAATCAGGATAGTGCAAAGACTGCGCTGCAGACAATCTCTGCATTAAAAGATAAGCATCCTGAACTTCATTACACAGTGGGTCTGACAAACATGGGTTACGGTCTTGGTAAGATGAAGCATACAAGAGCATTACAGCAAAGTTTCCTAAAAATTGCTAAACGTGTTGGGATGGATAGCGCAATTACCAGTCCAAACGTGCTTAATTATGAGTTTAATGACAGGACTAAAGCATTATCAGAAAGTATTGAATTCATTGCAGGCATAAGAGACAATGTAGATTATGCTCAAAGGATTTTGGATACAGAATATGAAAGCAATTGAATCCATAAAACAATTCAGTTCAGTTGAGATAAATAAAAAAAGACTCTACAGGCGAGTCATGCAGTCTAAATCATCTCCACCCGACTGGCTTGTATCAGAAATCGAATCTTGTATGGGTAGTTCCTCATTAGAACTAAAAGGAATTTATTCTTTTTTTAATTTTTATATCTCAAAAAACAACGATGGATTATTAATCCAAAACGAAAAGTTTGAAAGCAGATTTCTTGCAATAAAGTTCACTTTTGCAAAAGAGGTCGGTCTTTTTATCATAACTATTGGCGATGATATCACAAATAAAGCAAGAGAAGCAACAAAACATAATGATGGGCTCCAGTCTTTAATCTATGACTCTATCGGTTCAGAATATGCAGAATCAACAGCTGATGCAATGCAAAAAGTAATCGAAAAAGAGAAAGGTTATTGCATGTCGCGCTATAGTCCTGGATATAATGATTGGCCGATAACAGACCAGGAAAAACTCTTTCGGTTGATTGATGGCAGCAAGATAGAGGTAAATTTGACAAAGAGCAGTTTTATGCAGCCTGAAAAATCTATTTCTGCAGTGATTGGTTTTAGTGATACAAAGATGTATGGATGCAAGAATTGCAACCAGGTCGATTGTGTGTATAGGTGATGGTAAGGTTGAGCTAGACAGGTAGCGATATACAACATGATCATTTATTGAGAAGATTAGTCAATTACCTTATTAAAGAATTGCTAATATTCCAGAAACCAAATTAAAAATATTAATAAAAGAGATATGACAGGACATAAACAGATTCTTGCAGAGATATCCATAACCAGGAATGCTTTTCACAAATTGGATGATATTTTCCTCAAGGCAGATGAAAATATTGCCAACGAACCGAATGATCCGCGGGAAGGAATCGGGCGCCTCCCTGGTCTCGACAGGTTAATCTTTCTCATACCCTGTGTAATCAACCGCATCGAGGAAGATATATCTAAAATCAAAGAATTTGAAGATTCCGCACCGGTCACAGAAGGCCTTCAGGCAATAAAAGAAGGTATTGATAGCGTGTTGGTCTATTATCTTAAGGACGATGTCGGAGGCGCTCTTGGTTTACTAAGTAACGCCCTGTCAAGTATAGACAAACTTTCCGGTATAATACCACAATCCAGTATCCGTTTTCTCCGTGACATATCAGGAATTGCGCCGGATTTTCACATACTCTCTAGTATGTGGGAAGGATTCCGGGAAAGCAGACGGACAAGACCCAAAGAACCGGAAACCGATAAGTCGTGGTCACCTGAGCTTTGGTTGGATTATTATCGGGAACAGGCCAGGCTTGAAGAACCCCTCATCGCCATGGTTGATGCTGAAGGACTCACAGGAACAAGCCTTGAAAAAGGAATGAAGCAGATGATAGAGGAACGTGAGCAGATGGACAAGAGAATGGAAAAGCAGATTAATTCTTATAATTTGATGAGAAACAGGGATGCAGCCTTTGACCCTGAATATCCGGAAAAGTTCTTAGACCTTTTGGAAATTCCGGATGTTAATGACGAAGATGACGAGGAGTATGAAGTCAGAACGGTAGATCTTCATTACGAGGAGGAAGAAGAACCTGAACCTTGGGCAAGTTCCCTACCGGAACTCCAGGATTGGAATAAACATGCATCTGAATCATCCTTTGATGATTCGGAATTGTCCCATCAGGATTTCGAAGATGACCCGGTTTACCATTTGCTTAAACCTTTTACAAATAACGTCTTCGAACGCCTGAAACGTGACTATCTCAATCGGGTTAAAGAGAGCAAAAATGAAGAAGACCTGATGCGTTCACCTTTGGAGCATTATTTAGTGATACTTGCCCTCAAACCACAGGTACGAATATCCTCTTGTGGAGTCATGGCTGAAAGCGTCGGACATGAAGCGCCGAGAAATGGCGTATATATGTTCGCCATGGAATGCCTGGAAAGGATTGCTGACGCCATAGAAAGATTCTCCTTGAAACATCTTTACCCTCTCGCTGCCGAAGCAAGAAATATCAGAAAGCAGATTGAAGAAATACTTACCGTAAGTTAATCTTTTAATAATGGATACATGTTTTCTTTTTAAAAAATTGAAACCTGCCAATTTAAACTTAAGGAATTACCGACTGTCTCTATGAAAAACTACGATGTTGTGATCATAGGCGCGGGGGCGTCAGGGTTGATGTGCGCGCTGACTGCTGGACAGAGAGGACGTAGCATCCTGATTCTGGACCACACTGACCGTGTGGGCAATAAAATACTTGTTTCAGGTGGAGGGAGTTGCAATTTTACCAACCTTTATCTGGATGCGGAGCATTATATATCCGGCAACCCACACTTCTGCAAATCAGCATTAAGTCGATTCTCCCAGTACGATTTTATTTCATTAGTTGAAAAGTATCATGTATCTTATCAAGAGAGACAATTGGGACAACTTTTCTGTAATGGAAACTCAGTTGAAATTTTAAACTTCTTATTGGAAGAGTGTCGGCTTTCCGGTGTAAAGAATCTGAATAGATGCACAATTAAGAAAATAGAAAAAGACAACTCTTTTACCGTTATAACTAATTCGGAGGATTATGTAACTGAATCCCTCGTTATCGCCACTGGCGGTTTATCAATGCCAACAATTGGAGCCACTGGTTTCGGGTATGAGGTAGCTGAACAGTTTGGGCTCAAGGTCCAATCCCGTCAACCCGGTTTAGTCCCGCTAACCTTCAGCAATGATGACCTGGAAAATTATAGTGATCTGTCCGGTATATCCATAGATGTTGATGTCTCCTGTAATGGACAATCGTTCAGGGAAGCTCTCCTTTTCACCCACAAAGGAGTGAGCGGCCCGGCAGTATTGCAGATTTCAAACTACTGGCAACCGGGAGAAGAGGTTGTTATTAACCTGCTGCCGAATATCAATCTGACCGAAACTATTAAACAATGGCAGAAGGAACGGCCAAAAATGGAGTTGAAGAACCTGATAGGAGAGCTGTTAACCAGGCGCGTTGCCCATCGATGGTTGGAACTATGGTATCATAACAAACCCGTTAACCAATATAATGAAAAAGAGATCAATGAGGTTGCTGATATTTTTCATGTATGGCGTATCAGGCCTTCCGGTACCGAAGGTTATAAGGTGGCAGAAGTGACACGAGGTGGCATTGACACTGATGAGCTATCATCCAAAACCTTCGAAGCAAGAAAGATGAAGGGTCTCTACTTTATCGGCGAAGTTGTAGATGTCACCGGCTGGCTCGGTGGTTATAATCTCCAATGGGCATGGTCATCCGGCTACTGTGCCGGACAGTTTGTATAGACTATTAATTAAACTTATAGTACCGATGTAAACTTTTTAAAAAAAAAGAGAGGTATTATTTAAAATGCCTCCATCAACACCCGCCCCATTGTGCCACAGCACACTTTTGCGCCACCACGCCTTTGTGCCATGACACACTATTTACTACGGATTTATCCACCTTCCAATACACCAACAAAATACAAATACACCTAAAACTATCTTAAGCTATTGTGCATATAGATGTTATACCAATTTGTTGATTTTTTGATGGGTTCAATGACTTACCTGTCTGTTTGGCATGTATTTTGTTAATAAGTCACATAGAATGTGCACTTTTACAGTATCTGCCTCCTCAACTGATGCTATACAAAACAAAAAAAGAATGATTCATTCTAAAGAGGTTTGCCTGCCTATTAGCAAGCATATTAATATAGTTCTTTTATTAACATATTTAGGAAAGTGGTATAAAGATGAATAAAACAGTAATGATCGTGGAAGATGAGCCGTCTTTTCATATCATTTATGAGGCGTTACTGGAGGACACAGGTTATGAAATCATTCATACCTATGATGGTGAAGATGCATTGTCAAGATTGGAGAGTGAAAAACCTGACTTGATTATTCTTGATATAATATTAGACATGATGACTGGTGATACGTTCTTTTTATATCTAAAGGGCATGCCCGAATGTGCAGATATTCCTGTAATTGTAGTAAGTAATTGCTCTCGGTATGACTATAAAAGCTTAAAAGATATAGACCCGGACCTTGTATATCTTGATAAATCACGCTTAGGAGAAAGACTAATTCCGGAAATTAAAGCTAAGATTGGGTAGGAATTGAGTATCAAGAATAAAATAATATTTCAGTCTTTTACCTGTAAGTTGCACTTTCAAGCAACTACAACGAGAGAAGAACGAAACTTGTCCCTGACTTTAACCATATCACATGGAAACTACTTACATTTCACTGTAGATATACTAAAACCGGTTTGGTTTTTGGATTTTAAAAAACCAAATCTTGGTTGCTTGCCCGACATGTCATTCAGGCGGGCAGTTATCCCCGGACTGGAAAACGCCGAGGACATTACTCAGGCGAAATAGTTTTTGACTTTATCCGAAAACTATTTTGAGATGAGTATAAATTGTTGCTAACCCCATCGTAATCAGAAGAACTCCACAAGAACCACCAGAATTAAATTGAAATCACATCTCTTTATGTTATAAAGTGATAGCTACAGAACAGACACTAAATCAGGCAGTTATAAGAAATTAAAAAAAATACCATATTTCCCATGAGTAATGATAAAGCACTACTGATTATTGCAGACAGCGAACGAGATTCGAATATGTATTATGCTACCGGTTTTCCGGCACCGGATCCTTTTGTTTATATCCAGAATAACAATGAAAAGATTATGATTACCAGTGATCTTGAACTGGATCGTGCAAAATCGGAATCCAAAGCAGACAAGGTGATTTCTCTCACCAAATACGAAAGGATTGCCAAAAAACATGGTAGCAATTTCTCCGGTTTTATTGGGGTAGTTGCCACGGCCCTTAGAGAGATGGAGATAAAAGCACTCCAGGTTCCGGCAAATTTCAGTGTAGAATATGCTGATTTTCTGAGGAAAAACGGCTTTAAGCTGGAAGTTAAGAAAGGACCATTCTTTGACTCCAGAGAGATAAAGGATGAAGAGGAGATAGGACACATTGTTACAACCTTACGGAATACGGAAAAAGCCCTTGAAAAGGCAATTGATTGCATAAGAAAATCGAAAATAAAAAATGGTTTCTTGTTCTCAACACGAAATAGCCAGATTACGTCAGAATCAATACGACAATTAATAAATGTAGAGTTGATGAAGAGAGGATGTACGGCCAAGCATACAATTATATCCTGTGGTGAACAATCCTGTGTACCTCATAATGTTGGAAACGGCCCATTAAAGGCAAATGAATCTATCATTTTTGATGTATTTCCAAAGGATGAACAAACCGGATACTATGCGGACATAAGCAGGACTGTTGTGAAAGGCAGAGCCCCGAGACAATTAAAAAAAATGTATAAGGCAGTGGAATCGGCACAGGAACTGGTTTTCAAGTCCGCCAATAATGGTGCCAGAGGTGACGTCATACACAGGAAAGTAATGACGCACTTAACGTCCCTGGGATTTAAAACCGGAAAGATTAAGGGAAAGATGCAGGGGTTCTTTCACGGAACCGGTCATGGTGTCGGACTGGATGTCCATGAACCGCCGAGAATATCCAAGTCAAAGTGCACATTAAAGACAGGACATATTGTGACCGTTGAACCGGGGCTCTATTATCCGGGTGTTGGCGGCGTGAGGCTTGAGGATATGATACTTATTACCGATGAAGGGTGTACAAACCTGACAAAATTGCCAAAGGCACTTGAGGTGTAGACACTAATTTCCCCCGGACAAACAGCGCCGAGGGCAAGTAAAAGGCACGAATTTACACTAATTAAACATCAAGATATGAAGCAAATACCAATAATACTCATTATCATGTGTGTAACAATTCCCATTGTTACTTCTTGTAAAAAGGCAGAGCAGGTAAAAGTGGAAAAGACCTCTACATCCCAAGGTGATAAAACGTTAGAACAGGCGATGAAAAGGGCATCCAGGGACTTGAGAAGGCTGTCTAACTCTATAGAAGGTAGGGATTGGGTTGAAATAGAGATGTGGACAAAAGAGCTGGAGGAAGGTATCGGTTACAGCTGCGTAGAATTGTATATGGCAGAACATCGTGGTATTTCAAGTGAATTTGTTATACTGGGCAGCCGATTTTACGATACGATAAGAAAACTGACCGTGTCGTGCAAAAAACATGACGTTGAAGTTATAGATTCTGAATTTAAACGATTACTGAAGACCTGCGATGATTGTCACGACATATATAAAGAGAAGGAAGATCTGCCTTTAATGTTACAAAACTAGAATGATAAGATCTGTAGAATAATAGTAGAGAAGCGTGAAGAAGATATTGATTATATTTCTGTTTATGTCGGTAGCGATAACGGGAGTGATTTCCTGTAAAAAGATAGAGGAATCGGCAGTTGAAGATGAAGAAATAGAAGCATACTTGTCAGAGGAGGCAACATTAAAACGGGCAATGAAAAGGACCTCAATGGATACCAGAAGACTGGCGAAAGCTTTAGAATCCAAGGATTGGATAGAGATAGAGACGTGGGCAAATGAGCTTAAGCAGGGTATTGGTGTTAGTTGTGTAAACTTATATATAAAAACCCACCCCGGTGTATCAGCTGAGTTTATTATATTGGGCGACCGGTTTTATAATGCAACAAATAGATTGATTATTTCTTGCAAAAAACGTGATACCGAAATTGCAGATGCACAGTTTGCCAAGATGATGAAATCCTGCGAAATGTGTCATGACGGTTATAAAAAACAAGATAATGATAGCAGTGACGAATAATATCATTTCGACACATATATTCCGCCACACTGCATGAAAGAAGGTGTTTTATAATAATGAGAGCTTACTCATCATAATCTTCTTCGTCTTCATAATCTTCTTCGTCCTCAGATGTTGCTTCTGCATCCTCTGCTGTTGCTTCTTCGATAGTAGCCTCCACAGCTACGCTTGGCCCTTTCATATTCTTTAAAACACTCTTAGCACCAATAAGGAAAGCTACTCCTAGCACGACTACTGCAACCAAACAGACGAGCCCTCCAACCTTCCGTACTAAGTCACCCGTCATTATTTCATCTAGCTTCTTAAAAAAGTCACCCATGAGTATATCTCCCGAATTAATTCTTCAAATTCTATTGATTTTGGAAATTATACAAACTTAGCAGTAAAATTCAAGGATTAATTCTTCTAAATAGTATTTGGTACAATACTAAGTGTCTCCTTAAATTTTAAAGCAATGCATAATTTGTTACCGAGGCTTGTGACTTCTTTTACGTCACTCCTGACAATGCATCCGTTACCGTCAAGCTTGATCTTTCTTTCTTCAAAGCCAGGCGTGGTAGTGACAGCCGCTATTTCAATTGGAAATTCTGTACCTACGGCAAATGCATCAATGTCATCTGTTATTACTTCGAAACAAACGCCACTCGCACTAATATTTACCGTCTTACCATTTTTATCTGGTAACGATATTTCCAAAGCAAGATCTAACCGTGTATTGACCCTGTTGTCAGAGTCTTTTTCTTCGACCTTCATACTATTCCCTATCGTATAAAAACAACTAGATTCCTTAATTTGTCAAAAGCCTCAAACTCGCTCTTGATCCACCATAAAAAATCATAGCAGAACGTATACATTAAGGATGATATGTAAAACTTTATATTGTCGGGCCACTTGATCTTAGCAATAAATTGTATTCATATCCATGAAATTTTAAAAAAAATGAGAAATATCTCCAAACGCTATATCCTGTTATTATATATGGAGTTATCCGGTTATTAATCTTGTGTAAATTACCGCAAGAAATGCCGGGTACGAAACCCGACAGTAACTTTGAAATCCCTCATACATATATTTATTTTACGCAACGAAACCCCACACTCATATTCCCAATATTTGGATGCATTTCCTTTCGTGCTGTAGATCGCAGTGAAAGGCCATCAGGGATAAATCGTGAACCACCTCTAATAATTTTCTTTTCACCTTTTTCAGGTCCTTTTGGATTTCTCTTGGGACTCTTTTCATAATAATTCATATTAGCCCAATCTGAACACCACTCTGCAACACTTCCCGCCATGTCATAACATCCATATGGGCTTTTACCTTCTTCATGTGAACCTACCGGTTCAGGATCTCCAAAATTATATTTTGAAGGATCCCACTCACTGCCCCAGGGCCATTTTCTTTCATCTGTTCCTCTGGCAGCCTTTTCCCACTCTGCCTCAGTCGGTAATCGTTTGTTGACCCATCCGGCATAAGCACAAGCATCGTACCAATCTATCCTTACAACAGGATACTCCGGGTGATTATAGTAATCCTTTTCCCAATTATGGGGTTTATGGTCTTTATTTATTGGTTCATCTTCCCTGCATTTACTATGATCACCTGTTTTGTTTATATAATCCAGAAACGCATAATATTGAGCATTTGTGATTTCATATTTATCAACATAAAATGCATCAACATAAACTTTGTGACTGGGACGCTGCTCTCTTTTTATACTATTATTTCCCATCACAAAATTACCTGCAGAAACAAAAACCATATCACTCTTTTCTTTAATACCCCGCAATGCTTTTGTCATAATTTCATTTCGTTTTTCATGTTTTTTTATCAGTCTGTTTTTTTTATCTACAATACCCTGTAATATTGCAATCTTGGTCAGTATTTTGTCGCTATCTTCCGCATCAGGCGACAATTTACGATATTTTCTAAGATGTTTAATTGCGTCTTTATGCTTTCCGATCTTTCCGTAAAGCAAACCTATATTATATTGAAGCCTTGGTATATTCTCATATAATTCAACTGCCTTTTTGTATTCTGCCAACGCTTTACCAAAATCTTCACTGTCCAGAAATGTATTGCCTTCTTTGAAATGTTCTACTGCTTTCTGCCGATCTTCTAATAGCTTTTGTTCATTTACTTTTGCCTCTTCAACAGTTACAAGCTTTTCTCCATCTACCCTGCAGAACACTTCTCCCGGAACACCTTTTTGCTTGCATTTAGGACACATCGAACTTTTCTGCGTTTCTACTAATTCGCTCCCATCCTTTCCACAAAACTTAATATCATATGAATATTTTGTTCCACATTTTGGACATTCATTATACAATTCTGCTTTAGACGGTTCTGTTTCTGCAAATGATGTAGCTGCTACAAATAACAAACATAACAACAAACTATTACACCATAAAATCTTCTTTTTATAGAAATTGTTTTTAATTTGGTTGCGGCTATGCTGCACTATGTACTTATTCAGGAATTTCAACATTAATATTTTCTCCAAAAGTAAAATCTCCGCCTGGATGATATTGTCATTCTGATTGGAACAAACGAAAATCTAATTTAATTGTCTTTGTCTAAATCTTCTAAGATATTCTGTATCTTAATTATTTGCCCCAAAAGCTCTGCTTCTTTATCCCTCTCCGCATTAACAATGTGTGCAGGGGCATTCTTAACAAAGTTCTCGTTAAAGAGTTTTTTTCGTACAATTTCCAGATGTGAATTCGTCTTGTTTAAATGTTCTCTCTGTTTTTCTTTCTCTGCATCTTTATCTATAAGTCCCTTTAATGGAACAAAAATCTGTATATCGTTTACGACCTCGCTTGCAGATGATTCCGGTTTTTCCAATTCAACACCTATTTCTACTCCATCAAGGTTTGCCATCTGAACAATAAAGCGGTGATAGCTATCAAGCCTTGTCTTAATTTCGTTATCGCGGACTGAAATAATAGCTTTCAGTGGCGTTTTATTCAGTATATTCATATTACTCCTGATATTTCGTACCGCTCTGACCAGGTCTTGAAGCAATGGCATTGTTTCTAACACTTTATTATCAACTTTTGCGGTATTTATTTCAGGCCATGGACAAATCATCAAGCTCTCATTTTTCATTGAATCAACAGAGATAGCGCTGTTTTGCGAAACCATACTTTTTAAATGTTGCCATATCTCTTCGGTCATGAACGGAGCAAAGGGATGCAGCAAATGAAGCGTATCATTAAGCACAGACACTAACACTTTTTGTGCCACCATCCTGCTTTCCTTATTATCCGTATTATAAAGCCTTGGTTTGATTATCTCTAAATACCAATCACAAAAATCATTCCAGATAAATTCATAAAGAGTTCTTATTGCCTCATTAAACCTGTACTTCTCCAGGGAGTTCGTACATACTTCTGTAACTGAATTAAGACGGCTGATTATCCAAACGTCTTCAAAGCAGTAGTCATCCTCTGTGATTTGCGTATCGGAGGATCCATCAGGATCCAGATTCATCATCGCAAATCTGGCGGCATTCCATACCTTATTAATGAAATTCCTGCCCATTTCAAACCTGTTTTCATTGAGTTTTACGTCCTGTCCCTCGACTGTCAGCATTATTATTGATGTTCTTACTGCATCAGCTCCGTACTGGTCAATCATTAAGAGAGGATCAATCCCATTACCCAGAGACTTGCTCATTTTTCTTCCCAAATCATCGAGGATGGTACCATGTACGTACACATTTGCAAAAGGGATTTCATTTCTGATTTCCAGACCCATCATCACCATTCTTGCCACCCAGAAATATATAATACCGCGGTCAGTAACGAGTGTAGACGTTGGGTAGTAATATTTCAGTTCCTCAGTCTCTTCAGGCCATCCCATTGTAGAAAAAGGCCATAGTGCGGAACTAAACCATGTATCCAGAACATCTGTCTCTTCAATCAACGTACCATGACCACATTTTGAACATTTCTCCGGGGCTTCACGTGCAATATTTATCTCATCACAACTCTCACATTGCCAGGCCGGAATCCTGTGTCCCCACCATATCTGCCTTGAGATACACCAATCCCTTACATTTTCAAGCCAGCTCAAATAGACCTTAGTCCATCTTTCAGGATGGAAAGTAACATTTCCACTCTTTTGTGCTGCAATTGCTGCTTCTGCTAAAGGCTTCATCTTGACAAACCACTGTTCAGAAAGGTAGGGTTCTATAACAGTTCTACAGCGATAACAATGCCCTACTGAGTGGGAATGTGGTTGGACCTTTACCATATTCTTTTCTTCTTTAAGTTCCTCAACCAACGCCTCTCGACATTCATACCTGTCCATACCGATATAATTCTCCGCGTCTCCCCTTATAGTCCCGTCCTCATTCATAATTACAACATGGTCCAGATTATGCCTCTTGCCGATTTCGAAGTCGTTTGGATCGTGTGCGGGAGTAACCTTTACAGCACCGGTACCAAATTCCGGATCTACCGCTTCATCCGCAATTATGGGTATTTCGCGTCCTACCACCGGAAGAATGAGCATCTCTCCTATCATATCCTTGTATCTTTCATCCTCCGGATTTACCGCGACAGCAACATCACCCAGCATCGTTTCCGGACGGGTTGTCGCAATAGTAACGAACAGGTGCGGTGCATCCCGGAAAGGATATCTGATATGCCAGAGATGTCCTTCATGGTCTTCATGTTCTACTTCATCATCTGAAATGGCAGTAAGGCACCTTGGGCACCAGTTAACAATGTACTTACCTTTGTAAATGAATCCTTTTTCATACAGTTTAACAAAT
>JABHIW010000132.1 GCA_018670825.1 Candidatus Scalindua sp.
ACCGTAAATATGCCTGTTGCCATTGCCATCGTTTATCTCGGCGATTACTTCCTGATGACACATGCCGACACAACCGACAGTTCTGATATTCATTTCGGGAGCGTGCTTCTGGAAGGCTTCGATAACTTCCTTTGAGCCTGCCGCAATTCCACAAGTTCCTTCTCCAACAATTACGTTAAGATTATTAGCTTCCATAATTTAACTCTTTAAATAATTTAATATAGGTAAACCATCAATTAAGGTGATGGAACCGGATAAGTATATGTCACGTAAACAGAACTGAATAAATTCTGTTTACAAAATTTTATATTTTCGCCACAATTTCTTCGTTCTTTTTGGCGTGTTTTTTCAATGCCCTCTGCGCATTAGCACCAGTAAGGTTTCCGGAAACTTCGTCTGATATGACCAGTACAGGAGCCTGACTGCAGCATCCAATGCATGCAACTTGCTCAATGGTGTAACTTCCGTTTTCAGCGGTATCCTGTTCTTCGTCAGTAATATTGAGAATGTGGCGCAGAGAAGTATCAAGTCTGTCCGCACCCGTAACATGACAGGCGGTTCCGTGACATACTCGTATTATATGACGTCCTACCGGTTTTAATCTGAATTGAGAATAAAAGGTAGCCACACCGTAAACCTGACTGCCGGTAATATCGGAGTTTTGGATTATCATATCCATTGCCGCTCTTGGCAGATAACCATATTTTGATTGTGCTGCTTGTAAG
The DNA here is from genome assembly GCA_018670825.1 of Candidatus Scalindua sp. Taxonomy (GTDB): domain Bacteria; phylum Planctomycetota; class Brocadiia; order Brocadiales; family Scalinduaceae; genus Scalindua. The sequence continues at coordinate 726 of JABHIW010000132.1, forward strand.
AGGGGAACGGTTGACGACGAATCACTTCCAATCCTTTTTATCCAGCTCAATACGTCTTCAAGTTCTACTTTAGCTTCCAGTGATTGACTCATTTCAGGTATTTATTATTTTTTATAAAGATTTTATGTGAAGGGCCATAATAAAATAAAAAGTGTTAAAATACAACTATTTTTTTCAAAATTTATACATAGTTTATTTTAATGTAAGGTGATTATAAAATTAACTTCAAGGATTCATCTGGTCTTTACTTGAATTACTATTTGGCACAATAAATTGGAAGGTTTAAAGATTCTGTCTCGAAAAAATGTTTTTTGATGGATGGTTACTTCTACTGTGTTACTTAGTAAAATAACAATCTCCGGATCCAATAACTGCATACTGCAAACCTGAAGAATTAGATTGTATAATACTTAGAGCAGAGCGCATACGTGACAGTTCCCAGGGATGCCTGTAACTATTGTCACTTTTTTCAATTAGATCCATTAATACTCACTTTGCTTTTAGCACAATCAGGTTTCCAAATACTTATATGTTTCAAATTCTTTACCAATCGTCTGGGTGGCAGATTGGTATTCAAATTTGGCCACTCTTCTGTTGGATGCTTGATTCCATCCTTTCTAACAGCAAACTTCATTTTGCAATCAGGGTATTCGCTGTTTCTCCACAATGGCATCGTTGGCAAGGCCATATAGGTGACCGCCCAAACTTTTCGTTCGTTACCACTCTCGTATAACACAAGATTGGTATAATAAGTCATGATCCATACATCCCAGAATGAACCGGTAATATGGCTGACATTTGAATCTATGATTTCTTGAGTAGCGTAGCCCATTCTGGATTTAAGATCATGTCTTACCTTTGTATAGGATGGAAATCCCTTATTAATAAAGATGCTGATCAGGAGTAAAAAAATAATTACAGTGGTAAGTGCTTTTCTTAATCTGGAACTGAAGATCGAAAAGATCTGATAAAGACTCCAACTCACCAAAACCGTATAAGAAACGATAGTTAGAGGCAGGAAATAATGAGTATTAGTCCCCGCAGGCCAAGCCATAATTCTGAAAACAACAGCATAGACTATTGCGGATACTAGTAAGGAGATGTAATTCTGGTTTATTTTTTCATAAATAGATTTTGTCTTAAAAAAAAAGCAACAAAAGCTAGCCGCAATGACAAGGGCCGAAATACAAATACCAAGACCACGGGAAAAATGGTGTACGTACAAATTTTTTATTAAAAATACAAAATGAGAAAATAATTCAGAAGGTTTGAGGAATAAATATTCATAGGGGGTAGAATATTCATGATTAACAACAATGAGAACAAAGCCTGTAAAAATACAAGATACACCTAGAAGAACAATGCGGAAATGACTGTTAATAAATAGTCCATTCAACTCTGCTATACATTGACTGTAATCATTAAGTCTGCTATCAAGTAGATTAGGATTTACAGGTATATTCAGCTTCGAAACCAATTTCGGTATGAGTGTTTGCAAAACCACAAAACTGGCAATGAAAAAAAACATCATTATATTACTCCAGAGAGAGCAGGAAATAAAAGTAAAACCTATGAGATATTCCCAAGAACGGCAGGGGCGATCCCGATAAAGTATGGAGAGAGCACATAACCCGAAAAACAAGCCATGTCCTAATGGAGTATATGTTGAAAGGTACTGCCACTGGTAAAAGTCAGATTGAGTCAGGAAGTATAGGCTGAGACAAATAGGCCAGATGAGCATTTCCAGATTATTTCTGAAACAAATTCTGACTACTAGAAAAATTGAAGCCAAACCAAAAAATATTGTAGCTCCATTTTGTACAATCAAATTCCAAAAAGGACTCTCCACAGGAAGTCCAATGAGCGCCGGTATCGTTCCTATCCTGCATGTTTGCCAGTTATAAAATGTCCATTTGTATAGGCTGACCATGATCATGCCCAGTGAATCACTATTATGATAAGAGTGAATGTTGCCAAAATCAACCCAGGCGGACAAAATTAATATTGCAAAAATACTTATCCAGAATTTCATGGGTGTCTCAACCTTTTTGACTTCCAATATGGAAGGCTGTTAAAGAAAAAACTAAAAAATAGAAAAACTGATATAGCTACTATAAAAGATATCTTTTTAATGAAATTCTTCCTAAGCTGCTCCACTGAGATATATTGAGAGGGTATTTCAGGATTAATCCTGATATGAAAAGGAACATTTGGACGCATGTAAAACCTTCTATATTCATTTCCATAAAAAGTTTTAGATCCGGAAACATAACTGAAAAAGACCTGGAAATCCTTGCCGGTTTCAGAAGTATTTAATTTGTCAACCCGAACCGTTTTAGCTCTAACGACAGGCCTGGAATATTCCTTTTTTATATAGAGAAGACCTGAACAGATTAAAAAAATAGCACCCGAAAGCAATGCAAAAGTGAAAAGATTTAAAAACCTGAATGTTTTGTGATGACGGTTGACAAAATTGAGATATGAACCTGGTTTAACATCTTCTTCCAAAATTAAATACTCCTTACAATTTCTGAGAAACAGAATCTGGTGTTGTGATATTAGTTTTATTCTAGGTGAGTACAATTACAAAAAAAGTGGTGCCTCAAGTAATTACCGTGTTTTATTCCGTTAAAAGTTATGAAATTTGAGTAAGGAATTAACATGTCAATAAGCTGCATACCTGATTATCGCGTCAAACCATTCTAACTATTATCCCTTTATTAGCTAAAAAATTCTTTACCGTGGCAATCTCGTATTCTTTAAAATGAAAAATAGACGCGGCCAATGCAGCATCCGCTTTGCCTTCCGTAAAAACATCAAAAAAATGATCAAGATTTCCGGCACCGCCGGAGGCGATAACGGGTATTTCCAGACTTTCGGATATTGTCCGTGTAAGTTCCAGTGCGAAACCATCTTTGGTCCCATCACAGTCCATACTGGTAAGGAGTATCTCTCCCGCTCCTCTTGATTCTACTTCTTTAGCCCATTCTACAGCGTCTTTTCCGGTAGGAGTGCGTCCTCCATTTATAAATACTCCCCATCCATCTCCTTCTCTTTTGGCATCAATGGCGACCACGATACATTGGCTGCCAAAGCGTTTTGAAGCTTTATTTACAAAATCAGGATCTTTAACAGCGGTAGTATTTATGGATACTTTGTCGGTGCCGGCATTCAGGAGGGTCCTGATATCATTAATGGTTCTTATTCCACCGCCAACGGTAAGGGGCATAAAAACATTTTCTGCCGTATGTCTGACGACGTCAAGGATAATGCCTCTTTTTTCATGTGAAGCGGTAATATCGAGAAAGACCAGTTCGTCTGCGCCTTGCTGACAGTATAGCTCCGCAATCTCCACAGGATCTCCGGAATCTCTCAAACTTAAAAATTGAGTTCCTTTTACCACTCTGCCATCTTTTACGTCAAGGCAGGGTATAATGCGTTTGGCCAACATTTTCTGGTTTCCTATTAAGGTATTGGTTTATTAATTAAGGGTAAGATAATCAACAGGAATGGTTTTAGAAATCCTTTAAAGGGCTGCTGGCATTCGCGTACAGTTTTTTTGGTATTCTGCCTGATAAATATGCCAAACGGCCTGACTCACACGCCAGCTTCATCGCTTTGGCCATTTGAACCGGGTCTTTTGCTCCTGCTATACCAGTATTTAACAATACGCCTACGCAACCAAGTTCCATCGCAGCAGTCACATCTGAAGCGGTCCCCACTCCGGCATCAACTATAATTGGCACACTCAATGTTTCAAGAATGATCCTTATATTATTTGGGTTCAGAATTCCCTGACCGGAACCTATTGGTGCTCCTGCCGGCATCACACTTGTAGCACCCGCGTCTTCAAGACGTTTTGCTATGATAGGGTCGTCAGAGGTATAAACCAGTACGGTAAAACCTTCTTTTACCAGCGTTTCAGTGGCTTCTAAAGTACCAACAGGGTCAGGCAGCAGTGTATTTTTATCACCCAATACTTCCAGTTTAATTAAGTCTGAAATGCCCATTTCCCTTGCCAGAAATGCCGTCCTGACAGCCTCATCAGCAGAATAACATCCTGCAGTGTTAGGAAGAATGGTATATTTATCTTTATCAATATAATCGAGCAGTGATTCTCCCGGTTTACAACCAATGTTTGCGCGTCTTACCGCTACGGTAATAACCTCAGCACCACTGGCTTCCAGGGCCTCTTTCATCAGATCTAAGGTTTGATATTTTCCCGTACCTACAAATAATCTCGATTTAAACTCATATTTACCAAGTTTGAGAACTGTATCTGTCATTTTATCCACCACCAACAAAAGTAACTATTTCTAAAGTATCATTTTCTACCAGCAATTTTTCACTGAATTGTACGCGTGGAACTATTTTACGATTTAATTCTACTGCAACATACCTCTCGTCAAAATCAAAACTTTTCAGTAATTCTGATAAGGATGTTCCCGTGGAGAATTCTTTATTTTCGCCGTTTACGGTGATTTGCATCGTAACTTTGCTCCGAAGATGTAAATAGGTAGAATTCAACATTGTAAGATTGTCTCATAGTAAATTCAAGCAAAAAGAGGTTTTGACATGTTTTATACGCTCAGATATAATTTTGATGTAACTTGGAAAGTTAAAAGTATCTACTCACATGACCAATCAGTTTAGGCAGGAAGTGTGAACTGCTCTAAAGTTGTAGTAACAGACATGTCTTTTGCTTTTTTAACTTTAGGCACTTTAGCTCATTTAAGACACTTCAAACTTTGTTGCGGCTATACCGCAACGAAACTTAAACATGAATCCATCACGACAACAATCAAAATTACAGGAAGCAAAGGCTGAGGTCTTATCGCTTCTTAAGATTCTTTCTGATAAGGTTGATTTAGAAAGAAAGTTAGGGGTGAATTACCTACAGTTGGATCCAATAATAAAAAATAATATATCCCAAGAAGAGGAGATGATTTCTCAGCAGCCTGTTCCTGAATCTGTTTGCGATAATCTCGATACTTACAATGAAGATACAAAAGTAGAATTGAGCAAATCAGAGAAAATTGAGGCTCTTAGTAAATTAGAAGAGCAGGTAAAAAAATGTACAAAATGTGAGTTATGTAACAATAGAACAAACGTAGTTTTCGGGACAGGGGACCAAGACGCGGACCTGATGTTTGTTGGAGAGGCCCCAGGCTATTACGAGGATGAACAGGGAGAACCATTTGTTGGGAAAGCGGGACAGCTTTTAACTAAGATCATAGAATCTATAGGTCTGAAAAGAAGTGATGTCTATATTGCCAACATCCTCAAATGCCGTCCACCAGATAATAGAAACCCCAACGCAAATGAGATAGTGATGTGTTCGCCACATTTGATCAGGCAAATCGAGATAATACGTCCAAAGATAATTTGCGCTTTAGGAACCTTTGCCGCACAGACATTGCTGGATACAAAAGAAACTATCGGTAAACTACGAGGGAAATTCTTTGAATATCAAAGTACAAAATTCCTGGCAACCTATCATCCTGCTTATTTACTGAGAAATCCTGGCGATAAGAAAAAAGTATGGACAGATATAAAAAAAGTACGGGATTTTCTCCAAGAATGATCCAGCAGCGAATACACCTAGATGCGAAAAGGTAGGTGTACTCAGATGTGAAGTGTCAGCAAAAGATTTTGCTTCAGTTCATTAAGATAGTTTGAGTTGTTAGATGTATTTTTATCATCATCAATTGAATGGATACACTGTTCTGAGGAGCATAAAGCCTTTGATATATATTCCTGTTGCCGTTTGGTGAAGATTACAGGCCTTTCGGGTGTATATTTGGTAAACTCCCTAAACTCAGAAATAAGAGTTTCCTCAAGGGTGGAGAGCCCTTCACCATTCAAGGCGGATACTTGACATATCGGTTCAAATGTTTTCCCTACAAGTGCTTTCAGATTTAATTTACCGGGTAGATCTGCCTTGTTCAGTACCGGAAAAATAGATATTTTATGAGAGTTGTCTGTTTTTAACAACTCAAGTTCGTCAATAAATTTTTTAATTTCCTTATCTTCTTTTTCTACCGGTTTGGAATTGTCAAATACCATGATTATTTTATCTGCTTCTCTTAACTGTCTTTTACTTTCCAGAACACCAAGCTTTTCCACTTCGTGATCTGTCTCTCTGATACCGGCAGTATCTATTATCGTTAGTGGTATGCCGTCAATTGCAATCATTTCATCAATCGCGTCTCTTGTGGTACCCGGTTCTTCGTGCGTAATTAACCTGTCTTCTTTCAGCAGTGCGTTAATTAACGTAGATTTGCCTGCATTCGGTTTACCTGTAATGATCAGTTTCTGAGGTGTAGTGATCGCACAGCCAAAGGCTGCAGTAACGAGTATTTTCTTTAATTTGCTTTTTATATCATATAACTGTTCTTTGTTGTTATCACATTTTTCTATCTGTTTAACTGCTTTTTGTATGAAAGAAGACAATGCACCATTATATTGATCGAGAAGGACTTTAACTCCTAATTTCGTTTTTGCTTTGGGTATTTCCAGCAAAGCTTCTTTCTTAATAAGGTCGATTTTATCGTTAGATAGAGGACGGCTGGCCAGCTCTTCCCAATGAACATCCTTTGCCCCTGCTGAAACTATGCATTCAAGTATCTTCTTTACTGCAAGGATTCCGCCATGGCAATTAATTTCGACTGAATCTTCTCCGGTAAAACTGTCTTGTCCTCTGAGTACATTTACAATCACTTCGTCAATTGTTGAACCATTTGAATAAATATCGCCGTAATAGAGCCTTTTTGATTCAGATCTTCTCAGGTCTTTCAGTTTCTTTCCCTTGAATACCGCGTTTACGATTTCAAGGGAGTTTTGCCCGGAGACATGTATTACTCCTATACCTCCTTCACCAATAGGTGTAGTAATAGATGCAATGGTCTCTTTTTTCATTTTAGTATTATACGAAGAGCCTGAGAATCTTGGTAATGAATAATGTTTGGCTTAATCATGCAAAGGCATTGGGAAGAGTAAATTCAGGGTAGGGGGCAAAGGTGTCAGGATAAATAGTTAAAGGACTTCATGTGTGGTAGTCAGCATTAATACTTACGTACTCTTTTGATAGATCACACGTCCAGAGTGTAGTACTTTTGTTACCCATTCCAAGATGTAATTGAATCGTGATTTCTTTCTTCTTCATTACACTATTTAATCTCTTTGGGGCAGGTGTTACCGGCAATCCTTTTTTATATATTGTTATCTTGTTAACAGCTAATTTCAGTTTGGATTCGTCAAGAGTAATTCCGGCATAACCTGCTGCCGAGACTATTCTTCCCCAATTGGAGTCCTCACCATTTATTGCAGTTTTTACTAATGGAGATTCTGCAATTGTTCGTGCAATCTTATTTGCATCAGAAATTGTTTTTGCTTCATGAACCTCAATCTGAATAAACTTGGTTGCTCCTTCACCATCTTTAACGATCTCCTTGGCCATGTTGATGGTTACATAATCAAGCGCCTTCTGGAACAGCGTAAGATCACTTTTGGTTGATGATGTTATTGTGCGGTTGGCTGCCATACCGTTTGCAAGAATAGCAACCATATCACTCGTGCTCATGTGGCCATCCACAGTAATTTGATTAAAAGAGTCTTCTGTAGACTTTTTAATGCAGGATCTTAATGTATTTAAAGAGATTGCAGCATCAGTAGTAATAAAGCAGAACATGGTAGCCATATCCGGTGAGATCATACCGGAGCCTTTGGCTATTGCTCCAATAGTAACTTCCTTCCCGCCTATCTTTGTCTTAACGGCAATCTGCTTGGGAACAAGGTCGGTTGTCATTATAGCTTTCGCAATGTTTATCGCATGGGTGTTTTGATTTCCTAATCGCTCAGAGGATTTGATAATGCCAGCTTTTATCTTTGCCATGGGAAGGTGGTGTCCGATTATTCCGGTAGAGGCGACCAGTACTTCATCCGGATTGATATTCAGGTGCTTGGACGTCAGAAGTGCCATTGTTTCTGCATCCTTCTCTCCCTTTCTTCCTGTACATGCGTTTGCATTGCCACTGTTTACAACTATTGCGTGTGCCTTACCATTTTTTACAACATTTCTGCTTAGTTTTATTGGTGCGGCAACTATCTGGTTTGTTGTAAAAAGGGCAGCAGTCTTGCATGGCTGTTCTGAAAAAATGATGCCGATATCATGGTTTTTCTTATCTCTTTTCAGGCCGCAGTGTACGGAACCGACTTTGAAACCTTTTGGTGCAATAACGTTCCCGGGGATTGTCTTGATCATAAGAATATTCCTTTTAAAGGACAACTTGTTACTGCAAGTTTGCAATAAGGTTAAGGAAGGAATACAGCGGCAGCAACAACTGTAGACCATAAACCATTCTTGTCACCTCTTGCCGATTGAGTGGTATTTCTTGTTGTTACTATTTTGCCGCTCATACGATAAATTTCTTTACGTTCGTCATAATTCTTTTCCGGATCGAACTCGATACCTTGTGTACTGGCAAGCATTGAAGCTGCCAGGTCCTCCGAATAGTCACCGGATGTTTCGTCAGTTTCACCATTCGCGTGATGCTCACTCAGGTAACCGTAATGATTCGGTTCGGCAGGTACTGCCAGACCAACTGATGCTGATATCATTCTATGCGGCTCATTGGTCTCATTCGTACTCATTACGCAAAATACTATTTGGCCTGGTTGTAGAAGTTTAATACCCTGCGCCTTTGATACAATCTTGCAATTTGGGGGAAAGATACTTGATACCCTGACGAGATTGCATTTCTCTATACCAGCCTTTCTAAGGGCAAGTTCTAGAGACTGTAACTTCTCTTTATGCCTGCCTACTCCTTTTGTGAAGAATATCTTTTTTGGTACTGATTGCATTATATTTATATCCTATATTAAGTAATTTTATTTTCTAATATTATCGTAGTCGTAGGCTTCAGTCTGCACTTGTTATTCTCCTAATGGATGTATATAAATCTCCCGTAAGTTACTCAACCGAAAGGATGTATTCAGCCGCCCGAAAGAAAAGTCATTCATTTTGAAACGTTTAATAACTAAGAAGGTTACAATATAATTTTGATTATTGAATCTGTCAAAAGAAAATTTAGTAATAAGTTTAAGTTTTTAGTTTCTTGCCCAGTTTTCTTTCCACAGACTTAACTTTACCCGTGATTCTATCTGTTCTACCTTTATCGTCATCTATGGTGATCGTAGTTAATACGCGATCTGAATCCTTGAGGATTTTCTTATGGCATCTCTTTATGAGTCTCATTATCTCGTCCCAGTCACCTTCCAATATAGTCCCCATGGCATGCAGTTTATAACTTATTCCACTTTTACTGACGATCTCTAATATTTCCGCTACCTGCGTACTCAGACTACTCTCCTTGCCTATTGGTACAATACTGAAATTGACGATCATCTTTTGCCTCCTCTTTTTATTTAGGGGGGTATTCCCTAATGCGCATTAAACAGAAATAGCTATAATGTAAAATTTGAAAAAGGATTTATATAAACAATTCAGGGGAGGACATATAATATAAATTTTCTATAAAGCTTAGAAAGCTTTTTATTCTAAGCCTGCTTTTTTATATCTTTGTTATCAAGGAGTAACAATCTTTAGGACCAGTTTTTTCTTAAATTGACCGTATTAAAAATCAGACCAAGGATTATTGATAAGAAAAGGGCATTGGCAGGTACATGTAGATTAAAGTCTACTAAGCTGTGAGTAAGTATGGCAAAAACGGCACAAACACCACCCAGTGTAATCCCTTTCGCATAAGGATCCTTTCTTTCAATCCATCTTAATAAAATCTTCCGAAGGAATAAAACAATACCAACCAGTACAATGAGAAATCCAATAAGACCAAGGTTTGAAAGGATTTCAAGGTAGTCATTATGTGTATGTTCATAAAAGAATTGATCATCTACTGTTTTGTATTTTCTGTAAATATACTGAAAGGTACCGAAACCAGTACCAAAAACAGGAAAGTCACTAAATATATTAAGAGTATCCTGGTAAAGAGTAATTCTCGTTGCAGTTGGTGAAGAGGGGTCTGATAGCCTATCTGAAATTGCATCATGGCCAATCCATATCAAAAAAAAGAAAACAATCAAAACGGTTAACATGAAAGAGGACATTTTAATAACTTTGTTATTGCCAATTGCTAATCTGCTTACAGCAATAATTATAAAAAAAGCTGCTATGGAAAAGAGAAAAGCTAATATTCCACCACGTGATAACGAGGAAAATAGAGCGAGAATCATAACCACAATAGCGAATACCAGTAATAAATTAGAAAAAAGATGACGTTGGAAATCTGCTGCTTTGAAATTTCGCTTCCGGGACGAAAAAAAACTTCTGAATCTGGAAATTAGGAAGCCAAGAGCCAGGGGTATCACCATACAAATATAACCGGCAAAATGGTTTCGATTGATATAAGAACCAAAAGGAAATTCACTAAATGATTCGACTATCCAGAATATCTTCTTTGTTCCGGTAAGTTTTTGCATGATTCCCAATAGAGAAATAGAAAACCCCACGCTTACTATTACAATGATAATACGATTGATTCTTATCTCGGGGGTGTTCGTAATAATGAGAAACATACCAATAAATATAAGGATACTGAATAATTCCATTTTTGTAGCATATGGATAAATGCTAATTGGCATCCACTTAGAATCAAGAGCCGTTTTTTTTAATATTGAAGATTCGTTGCTAAAATCTTCTGATTTATTATTAGCTATTTCTGATGCTGAGGAAGGTGTATTCTCCGTGCCTGAAGATGATTGATCCAAAGAAGAAGGTGTATTGTCTTGCCATCCTGGTAATGTGTTTCTATACAAATCATAAGTGTTAGGGCTTACTACTTTGAGAAACCCCGGTGATAATGGTATAAGTTGAAATACTATCAACCCTATAAAAATGATAATTGGTATATTAAGTGGTGTTTTTGTAAGTCCGAACCTGTTTATTGTAAATATTGATTGATAATCATGTGATTGTAGATTTGCGGTAGTTCCGTTTTGTTTGATTTTAATAAAGATTAATTTTATTGTACAAATTATTACTAAAAAGCAAACGGTGAGTCCCATTGTGGTATAAGACCATGGGAGAACACTACCCATAGCTAAAGGGGTAAAAATAATTAAGACAATAATTCCATATTCTATTATTCGATCTAAAAGATTCAACATACTTTTTTATGAATTCTGTTTGTATTTGGTAATAAGTTTAGTTTGTTACGAATTAAGAGCTCTCAGTCACTATTTCGTAAAGCTTCGCTTAATAAATCAAGAGCCTCTTTGTGATTGGGGTTTAGACTGATTACCGTTTCGTACTCTTCCATTGCTAAGTCAGATTGTCCGTTTGATCTATATATTTTAGCCAATTCTAAATGTGTGTCTATGTGTTTTGGGTCTATTTTTACAACTGTTTTGAAATCCAGTAATGCTAATCTTGGTTGCTTCAATTTATTATAGATTTTACCTGAGCAATAAAGAGCTCTGTAGTTGTTTGCGTCTTTTTTAATAATATTATTCAAAAGATTCCTTGTTTCTGGTAGATATTTTCCGAAATTAGCACTACTTCCATTAATTATGCCATTTAATATATTAACCGTCTCGTTGTAATTCCCTTTAATATAATAACATTTTGCTATCATAATCTTATTGCCAGCAGCATTGTAATTACCAATTGCGTTGTTAATATTACATTTTATTAATTCCAGATCTCCTAAACTATTATGTTTTATAATGTTAAATGTAGCATCGTTCACAGTCGCTTTAAAGGATATTGCCTTATCCCATTCTATTTGAGCTTTTTCAAGAAATGCTGTAATGCTTATATCATTGATAAATTTCCTATCATAATATTGAATGGTATTATTCCCTTTCTGGTTATTTCTATTCATTTCTTCACACCTTGCAGGATCCAGGAAATCTATTTTACTTTTTACAAGATTTACGCACCACCTTGCATAAAGACTGTGAACAAAAGGATCTGATTCTTGTAAAAATATTGCTTTCTTAAAATACTCAATAGCCTCATTCGTTTCTCCATTGAGACCAATGTGCCACGCATACCGTGCCCAATGCTTTCCATCAGTAGGTTTGTAAACTAATGCTTTTAAAAAAAAATCCTTCGCCGTATTATATGATTTATACTTCTCTTCATTACTTTTGACATAAGACATTTTATCAATATAAGATTTGCCAAGTTCAAAAAGAGCATCAGAATTTGTAGGAGAGATTGCCACACTTTTTTTCAACAGGTAAATTTGCTTCTCATGAATGAGCCTATCTCGTATATTATTGCTTGATATCTTTTGATACTCAACGTGGTGCTTATGAGCATTATATTCTTTAAAGAATGTAATAAATAAAAATATTGAAACAATCAGGATCGAGGATATAACTAAAAACTCTGGAAGTTGATTAACACGCAATTTTATTATTCGCATTTTACAATAGAAAATTTGTTTTCATACCTAATTTGTTGGAATTCGATAAAAGGAAAAGAATGTGGCTTGGCAGAGAGTTGATATGTAAAATTTGCAGTTATTGTGTTTCCAATATTCAGGGATTTGGATTATTTAGCTTGCTAACCGTATAGACAATAAATGATCATATGTACGGTAAAATTGAATCGAAGTATTAGGCTTTTGCTTCCTTCTTCTCCCTCTTTTTTCTCTTCCTCTTCTCTTTTGGGGACTCAACACCATAACCATAACCATATTTGTAATAATGGGAATAGTAATAGGAATAATAACTTCCTTTGGAAATATCCACTAAATTCAAAATTATACCTAACACTTCACTATTACTTTTCTTGAATTGTAAGAGTGCTCTCCTCGTTAACTCTTTAGGTGTTTGACCTGACTTGATTACAAACACAACACCGTCTATGAATCTTGATAGGACAATCGAATCAGTAACCGTCATTGCAGGAGGGGTATCGAAAATTACCATATCAAACCGGTTACGTACCGTATCGATAAACTTCTCCATATTGTGTGAACCTAATAACTCGGATGGATTTGGGGGTATTAGTCCGCACGTAACTAAATTAAGGTTAGGAACAACCGTAGGCCTAATAATAGACTCTAAATCAATTTCGCCTATAAAATGATTACTTAATCCCGGTTTCAGATCTGTCTCAAAAACCTTATGTTGTCTGGGCCTTCTAAAATCGGTATCAATCAGCAGCGTCTTTTTACCTGTTTGTGCAAATGTGATAGCAAGATTAGCAGCAATGAATGATTTTCCTTCTCCCTGCCTTGTGCTTGTAACCAGCAGTACTTTATGTGGAGAATCAGTTGTAGATAGCATTATGCCAGTCCTAATATTTCGGATAGCTTCAGTAAAAACTGCTTTTGGCGCATCATGAGCCATTAGTTCCGTGTTAATATTTACATTCTCTTTTGCTGGTCTTGCCTTTTCAACTAAGCCCAGAAGAGTTGCCTTCAAATAATTTTCAACATCCTCAGTACTCTTTACCGTGTTATCAAGATAATCTAAAAAGAAAGCAAGGCCAATACCTAATGCCAATCCAAATATCGCCCCTTTCATAATTTGCGAATTTCTGGTGGGTCCGATAGGCCTTCGAGGGACCAGTGCAGGGTCAAGAATACTCACGTTGCTTGTCTTCAAATCTTCGGCAAGGTTTGTCTCTTTCATTCTTTTTATTATCAGATCATAATAAACCCTTTCACTTTCCGCTTCTCTAAGCAATTTGCGGTAAACCCCTTTTCTCTTATTTAGCTCAAATACTTCCGGTACATAATCATTATATGCTTTCTTAAAGGCTTCTTCTTCTACTAACAACGCTTTATAATCAGATTTAATCTTTGGAATTAGGCTTGATTTCTCACGTTCTATCTTGTTTCTCAATAACTTCAATTGTAAATCAATCTTGATAAAATCAGGATGTTTTTTACCATACTTTTTTGAAATTTCAGACTTATTTGTCTGCAATTTTGAATACTGAGCCTCTAGCTCTTTAATAATATCAACATTCATAATTTCCGGGATTAATCTAGTTAAAGATGGGTCTTTAGTATATTGCATTGTCAGATCGTACAGGAGTTTCATCTTGATTCTTTTTTTTCTGGTTTCTGATAAATTTGATTTTAGAACTTCAAGCTTTTGTTCTACTACTCCGCTAGATTCTCCACTATCAAGGATTTTATGTTTCTGTGCATATGCAAGGAGAGCCTCTTCTGCAGCATCTAATGACATTTTTTTATCCACAATGTGCTCCTGAAGCCACTTAATGGCGTCTTGTGATGCTGCAAATCTTAATTCTAACTTTGTATCTATAAATTTTGTCGCATGCATATTAGCCATTTTAGCTAAGGATTCAGGATGTGTACCCGTGAAACCTATCAAAACAATACCACTGTCCTCTATATTTTGAATAGATAATTTGGAAAGATAGTTATTAATTAACGCATCGTTTACCTCATATTTAATGGACCCTCCAGATTCTTGAGCTTTCTTTGCAGATACTATTTTTTTTGGCTTCTGGCTTGAATTTCCTCTTGAAAATCCTTTTAAGCTAAAAAGCTTTGCTTTTCTAGGTTGTGTATACTCACGGCTATTTTTATAATCCATAGCGCTTAAGACCTTTGTGGCAAGTGATCTACTCCGTAAGACTCTCTCATTGGTTACAAAGAAAGAGCTATTTGTACCCTCAATTGAAATTCCTTGTCCCCTCTGAAGAAGTCCTGATAGCTTTTTCTGCGTTATTATTACTTGCGCCAAGGTTGTGTATATAGGGATCTTTTTGACCTCTTTATAAGCACTGTACGTTACAGCAACAATTAAGAAAGCGATAATTATCCACTTTCTCCTCATTACCGTGCTGAGATAAGTTCTAATATCTATTTTTTTAGGTTCGTCAATACTATCTATATTCATATATTCTGCCGTAAATACCTGGACTCAATGTGTTAAGTGACATATCGTTTGATATTTAGAAAATAGCTTCTGGTACAACAATCATGTCGTCCGGTTTTAGAATAACATCCAGGGATCTCTCTCCCTTTCTAATTTTCTTTATATTAACCTTAATAATGCTCTTCACTCCATTTTCTATTCTGATAAGCTTTGTTCTGCTAGGCCATGCTAGAGGACCTAAACCACCTGACTTGTTAATAGCCTCAAACACGGTTATATATGTGCCGACTAGTGGTATTGATCCTGGTTTTTCCACCTGTCCGCTCACAAATACCACTTTTTCTTTAAGCTCTAGCATCTCTTTGGTATTGATCTCTACTGAGACTATTGGATCATTTAAGTAACCATCTTTAAAACGATTTTGCAGGAGCTGTGCCGCCTCTTGCAATGTTAATCCTGCCACTTTTACGTCATCAATAAGTAGAATCCGTATTTCACCTTTTTCTGTTACCTTTGTAGTGGTGCTCAGATCCGGCTCACCACGTACTTGAATATTCAAAATGTCTTTCTCTTCAATCACATAGATTGGTTTTATTAGTTTTGCATATTTGCTCTGTTTACGAGCAGGTAGTAAAGGATCTAAATAAGCATCCTTCATCGTTTTAGCATTAATGTTTGACGACGAAGTCGTGCTGCCTGTCGTTGTAGGGTTGGTCGCGACTGAACCAGCACTATTTATACCGATTCCGTCCTTGGCTACACCTATAACGCCGCCCGCGCTATTTAAACCTACTCCGCCCCTGTTTACAAATGAAGACAACCCGTTGCACCCAGCAAGGACAATTATGAAAAACAGAATTAATCTCTTCATCTTTTATTTTTCTCCGCTTAGCATTAGCCAAGGGACTGCTTACACAAAAAATGTACCTTGAAAATGATTATTTGAAAATACCCTGAAATATATTAGCTGAACCACTCTGGACTGAAAGTCCAGAAGTTCAAAAACACGGACTAAAAGTCCTACTATTCAGGTGGAAAGTTTACTATTAAACTCAAAACGGTATAGTTTTCGTGTCCGTTATTAGCTAACTTATTGTCAACAAATTTATTAAAAAACAGCTGAAAGCCTTGCTCTGAAAGTGCATAGTTTTAAACTAGCGTACCGATACAATAAATTAATTTGAAAAATTGAGAATGTATTATGGCTTAAACAAGATTCCTATCATTTGATTTAAGTCATTTATTGTTATTATAGATAGAACCAAATACTATATTATTATTCACAAAGTTAGAAGATTACTTGTCAGGTAGCATATGATTCGAA
Organism: Candidatus Scalindua sp.; assembly: GCA_018670825.1. GTDB lineage: Bacteria > Planctomycetota > Brocadiia > Brocadiales > Scalinduaceae > Scalindua. The sequence continues at coordinate 16,936 of JABHIW010000132.1, forward strand.
CAGAAAAAAACTCTGACATGTATTGTTTTTTTCAATTCTCAACTATACGCGGATGATTTAATCAAAAATATGTTAAGCGAATTGTGTTTTAGATTGTACTGAAAAAAAGCTTCTAAATCATAAATTGTCTAGATAAGTAACATTCGAAGACTCATGGGATACGTAATTCAATATACATTAAAAAAACCTTAAAATCAATAATAATTAGTACCTTGTATCGGTATAAATGTCTAGGCCTGATTATCCATAACTATTGCTGAAAAAAAATCAACAACATCCTTAATTCTTTGGCATTATTTGATTTCCAACAATAAAATATTATTAAAGAAAGGATGCTGGCCATGGCAAATTGTAATACACAAAAACTGTTTAATTGGTATAAGGAGCGTGATTTACTTGTAGATTTTAAATGATGAGAAATAATCTCTGACAATGGATTACTCTCGCTTATGACAGGTAGATGAAATACTCGGGCTTGTCCGTAGCCTTGCAGATTGTGTAAGAGGTAGTTGTGGTCCTCGATATGTAGACCACGGGATATAGGATTTGTTCCGTCAGTGTATATATCAGATCGTGGCAGGTTACGAAGATTGAAATGATGCGAACTTACTCAGAAGAGACTTGTATAGAAGAGGAAAGTGCTTTGAAGGATCATATATTCAGAGGAGTAAAATGACAAACTCAGGAGGGTTATACTAAACATAGATCTTGTCGTTAACCCTAAGCAAGGTGATCAGCACATGACCTTTTTCTACGGATATTATGACCAGTATATGTATCGTTCATTATAATATATGATACGTAAAGAGGTGATCTTGTTACTACAGTACTACGTCCGAGTAATAAACATACCACTAACGGTGTGCGAAAGGCACTATAATACATAATATAAGATTACAAAAGGTAATTCCTAAACCCAGACTAATACTAAAAGGAGATGCAGGGATTGTAATTCCTAAATTATGCGAGTATTGTGAGAAGGAAAGAATTGGTTATGCATCAGGATTAATTTGCAATAAGGTATTGGAAAGGCTATCGCAGGCTTGGTGATGAGAAGACCATTAAGAAGCAGAGGTCATTTTCGAAACTGAATGTCAGGCGGGAGAGTTAGTATCGAAGAAGGTGATTGGTAATAAATGAAGAGTCGTCATCAAAGGGATCTATTATATGTTTTGTGGTAACGGGCTTATCTAAGAAACCTTGGAATTTTTATGGGTTTTACTAGGCTGATGGTAGGCTGATTGAGTTGTCAGCGTTTTATTGACAATCAGATTAGATTGTTTAGTACAGAGGTTGCGTTGTGGACCGTGGATGACGGTGTTTTGTTCAATGCAGATACAACACTTCGCTTGAGGGTGTTTAAGATAGGAGCGCAGGTAAAGCCGTCGGCGCGAAGTTGGTGTTTCATTTTGCCGAGAGGTATTCTTGGAGAGAGATATTTAGCTTGGGATACAAAAGGCTTCTTTCTGATAGTAGATGAGAATAACTAATTTTTCATAAATTCATTAGCTTAAAATCATAACACGAGAGTGGGTATGTTTAAAGAATCGTTGAAGGGGTAGTAAAGTTATTGGTTTACCGTTATACCAGCGAGAATTGAGAAAATAGTAATATTATATAGGTAATTCTTTTCGTTATAAACTTGTAAATATATTTAGGTTATAAATTTAGGCACAAGCCAAGATTTTATTGTATCGCTGGGAAGTCAGAATTAAAAAAAAAAGTATGATACTCAGTTGATTGAGGAAAATAAAAAAAGTATACGGACACTGGAGTAAACTGCGCTATTCAAATATAGGCCACATATACAAAACAGTAAACGGGTTTGACAATAAAAAAACTACTTAAGCAAACATGTTCTCATATATGTTAAGAGATAACATGTTTGCTCAGCTCATAAACCAAATCCTAATCCAAAATATGCCTGATTAATCTCTTCGTCTTCTCTGTCAAAGTCTATGTTGGTATCTTTCTTTCTCCAAGAATATCCCGCTTCGACTTGAGACCACTTTGTTATGGCATATGAAGTGTTGAAAGCAAGAGAAATAATATTATCATTCCTGTTTACACCCTTAAAATCAGTTACAAAGTAGTTAGCAGTAAAGGCAGAGTTTAACTTCCTGAATTTATTAGAGAGTGTAAAAGATCCACCAGTGCTGAAAAATGAATTACTTTTAGCGGTAAACTCGGCTTCTCTTAGTTGTCGGTAAACATTAATATCTAATATCGTATTCCATGGAAGACGGGTTGTTACACCACCATCCATAACGAAAGAATTAACATCTGAAGTATCCCACAGTGCCGAAGGATCTGAATCATAACCTTGATGAACATTTTTTTCGTATTCCCTATCAGTATATCCTATGTTGAAGTGACCAGTCGTTTTTGCAGTCGCTTTCCATACAACGCCACCAGTAATAGTATTAGTATGTGAATCGCTTAAAGCATCGGTATTTATCCCGGCTTCAGCACGATCCTTGTCATATTCTATCACAGAATAGGTGTACTTTGAATTAATGGATAATTTAGGAGTTAGGGTATAGTAAAGATTGAAAGAATAATCATCCTGGTTTCTATTTGCTCTTTCCAGTTGGGTTTCAGAGTAATCTTGATCAAAATTCCGATAAGCAACTTCAATGTCAAGTTTCTTTAGAGAATGAATAATTTGTGACATTCTCAAGGCAATACCGGATGAATTTGTATTTCTGCGATGAAGCTGATCTGTTTCTGATCCGGAACCTGTGTTTGTATGTTGAAAGTTTTGATTAAGTGTCAAATCAAATCCCTTTAAGACTTCTAAGGTTACAGATCCTACTATGTAGTGATTGTCCGCGTTCTGGCTCGCATTGTCATCCATATAGGTCCTGATGTCAGATTGCCAGTTTAAGCCAAGTTTTTTAATTTTACCATAGAGGAATCTTTCGCCAAGAGGCAATTCCAATCTAAGGCCTGGTGATGCAATGTTGATAATATCACTCTCTTTGCTCTCGTTTTCTCTACTGGTATTAGTAGTTATTGAGTCCTGACCTTGCATTTTCCTATGTGTTCCTGAAACTCTGTAGATGTTGTCGTCATACATTACTTTTTCGTGGAATGATGGATGTATTTTAAGCGAGCCTATGTGAAGGTTGCCTTGATTAAAAGATCCTCGGTTTAACTGTTGTCGGTTCATATTTACACCATAGTTGCCGTAGTCAAGGAGGCTCGGATTGTTATTGGTTTGTGCGTGACAGGCATGAGCAAACATAAAAGCTGATATAGCAATCATCAGTTTCAGCAAAGTATATTTTGGTTTCTTCATCAACATTATCCTTTTTTAATTAATTTAAGAGTTTTAGATTTTATAACAATAATAAAGTGTTAAAATAGCTTATCCTCCGTCTGTAAAACCAAATCGTATATCATCATTGTCACGCGGAACAAATGGCGATGCAGGCCTATCGGTTGGCTGTTCAACACCATATTCATCCGCACTATATTGTAGCCCAGCTGTCCCTCCACTTGTCGATCCCCCCGCCATATATATATCATGGAGATTTGCCCCAGCATTATAAGCGGCGTTACCTACCGCTAAAGGGTCACCTCCACTGTCAATTATTGATGCTATCACCTCCTGTGCATTAAGACCCATCTCAATAGCCGCAGTAGTCGTATCAGCATAGCTTTCGGCCTTTTTATCATCAGCGGCAGCTTTAACTACCTGGGCAACCGCTTCGGTAACCGAAGCTCCTCCATCCAATTTAGCTTGTATGCTAGCTTTCACCGCTGCTAAAGGGTCTTCTGCGTGAGTATTTTTAGAAAAAGCTAATCCGCCTAAAAGCAAAGAAGCCAGAGTGAACAAAAATATTCTTTCCAATTTGTGATTTTTCATAGGTAACGGCCCTTTCGCACGCAATGGTGAACAACTGTAAAAAAAAGTAAACAAGATACGCTGCATAATATAATATTAAATATCGTTTATGTCAAGACGAAAATCTAGATATTTGTGTAACAAAGTGGTAGTATGTAAGCAAATAATATTCATCTGCTCTATTGCTGGCTGGTATAAACCAAATCGTTGCAGTGGGCGGCAAGGGAAATCACACGATACAATAAGGAAATGTGGAGGGGATGTCAAGTATAAATTTTGTTTCTCATGTTTTTTCTCTTAAGCTATTTACAAAGCAACTTGTGTGCCGAACGTGTATCGAAAATCAATCATTGCAAAAACAATATAAATTGGTATATATATTCGACTGAAGGTTCTGTCAGGCGTTTTTTTCATTTAAAGTCTCTAACTATATTTGTTGTATGATCGTTTGCGTTATAATTAATGTAACTGACATGGCGGAGCTGTGTAAAAATTATGACATGTTATGTGTGTAATAATTGATATTGGGCTGGGTGATCATTAAAAATGAGTTCTATTGGCCTGAAGATATCACTTTTACGGAAATGCGAAGAGGCGAAGAGTGTTGATATATTGAGCATATTGTTTTATAGATATACACCTATAATTGTTCCATTTTTGACTAATTCTTACTTTAAATACTGCATCATCACATATAACGTATAAACTGCGGCTAACACGGCGTGTACACTACAGAAAGATAACTCACAATGAAAAAAGCACTAATAACTGGAATTACCGGACAAGATGGATCTTATTTAGCTGAATTGTTATTAGAAAAAGGTTATGAGGTGCACGGTATAATACGACGTGCCAGTACGTTTAATACAAGTCGTATTAATCATTTGTATACTGACCCTCATATAAATGGGGTTCGGTTATTTCTCCATTATGGTGATATTTCTGATTCTACTAACTTAGTTAAATTATTACACAAGCATCAACCGGATGAAGTTTATCATTTGGCGGCACAAAGTCACGTCAGAGTAAGTTTTGATATTCCTGAATATACTGCAGATGTAACCGGTCTTAGTACCGTGAGGATACTTGAAGCGATAAAAGAAGTTGGAATTAAGACCAAATTCTATCAAGCGTCAAGCAGTGAGATGTTTGGGAAGGTTCAGGGAATTCCACAAAACGAATCAACCCCGTTCTATCCACGAAGTCCATATGCTTTTTCTAAAGTGATGGCGTATTGGGCAGCAATCAATTATAGAGAAAGCTACAAAATGTTTGCCTGTAATGGAATCCTTTTTAATCATGAGTCTCCTCGCAGAGGAGAGACGTTTGTTACCAGGAAGATTACCCGATCGGTTGCGAGAATTAAGGCTGGTATGGAAAAGAAACTGTACCTGGGGAATCTGGATGCCAAGAGAGATTGGGGTTACGCGAAAGAGTATGTAGAAGCGATGTGGCTGATGCTTCAACAGGAAGAGCCGGACGATTTTGTCATAGCAACAGGCAAAACCTATAGTGTAAAAGAATTTCTTGAAGTAGCATTTTCTTCTGTTGATTTGGATTGGGAAGATTTTGTAGAGATTGATCCTCAATATTTGCGGCCAACAGAAGTAGATCTTCTGTGTGGGGATGCAACAAAAGCAAAAGAGGTTTTAGGATGGGAACCAAAAACATCTTTTGAGGATCTGGTTAAATTAATGGTTGATACGGATATTAAAGAGCTTCACGCACATAAATAAATAATTTTGCTATTTCAGAATTTGAGTGAGGATGAATTTGGGATTTTGGTCGGATAAAAGAGTTCTGGTAACAGGGGGGGCTGGTTTCCTCGGATCGTTTGTCGTTGAAAAGCTGAAAGACCGGAACTGTAAAAATATATTTATTCCCAGAAGTAAGGACTATAACCTTGTCGAGATGGAGGCTGTTAAAAGGGTATACAAAGATGCTGAACCTGATATTGTTATCCATTTGGCAGCAAGTGTAGGAGGAATTGGCGCGAATATGGAAAACCCCGGCAAATACTTTTATGATAATATCATGATGGGTGTCCAGTTGATGGAACAGGGGAGATTGCTCGGTATTGAAAAGCTTGTTGCACTGGCTACCATCTGTTCATATCCAAAATTCACTCCGGTACCATTCAAGGAGGAAGATCTTTGGAACGGTTACCCGGAAGAGACAAATGCACCTTATGGATTGGCAAAAAAGATGCTTCTTGTTCAATCGCAAGCTTATCGTCAGCAGTATGATTTTAATTCCTGTTGCCTCTTTCCTGTTAATCTTTACGGCCCAAGAGACAATTTTGATCCAGAATCATCCCATGTAATACCCGCTCTCATAAAAAAGTGCATAGATGCAATTGCAAATAATGAGTCCAGAATTACCGTATGGGGTACAGGCGATCCTTCCAGAGAATTTCTTTATGTTGAGGATGCGGCAGAAGCAATAATTCTTGCTACGGAACGTTATGACAAATCAGATCCTATAAACATTGGTGCAGGTTTTGAAATTACGGTAAAAGATTTAATTGAATTAATTACAAAGCTTACAGATTACAGAGGAGAAATTGTCTGGGATACTTCCAAACCAGACGGCCAGCCACGAAGGATGTTGGATACATCAAAAGCAGAGGGTGAGTTTGGGTTTAAGGCAAAGACCTCATTCAAAGAGGGTTTAGTAAAAACAATTAATTGGTATGCCCAAAGTAAATGTATTAAGAGTAGATCAAATTTCTCATAATTTGATAATTTTTCACCAAAAATTGGTGGCAGCATTGCGGTTTTCGTTGAAAGGGTTGGGACGTGAGTGAGCAATGAAGTGAAGAACAGTAATAAATTTATTTCGGTGGTTATACCTGTTTTCAACGAAGAAGAGAATTTGCCTGTTCTTTTGGAACGGCTGGTTAAGATACTGGAGCAATATAATCAGTATGAAATTGTTTTTGTCAATGACGGCTCCACGGATAGTTCAGAAAGCATAATCATGGAAGAGGGGGATAAAAACAAATTTATCAAGCTGATAAACTTATCGAGAAACTTTGGGCATCAGACTGCAATTACAGCAGGAATTGCAAACGCTTCTGGTGAAGCAGTTATTGTTATGGATGCAGATTTACAAGACCCTCCGGAAGTCATACCTCAATTTGTCGATAAATGGTGCGAGGGTTACGATACTGTCTACGCAATAAGGACAAAGAGAAAAGAGAACTTTTTTAAAAAAACAGCTTACTTTGTTTTTTACCGTTTGTTAAGTAAGATTTCAGATGTGAATATCCCCTTGGATAGTGGAGATTTTTCTATTATGGATAGGCGTATTGTCGATCTTATGAATCAATTTCCCGAAAAGAATTGTTTTGTAAGAGGGATGCGAGCCTGGTTGGGATTTAAACAAACCGGATTAGTTTATCAACGTGACCAAAGATTCTCAGGTAAACCTAAATATAATTTCCTATCACTTCTGGAACTTTCATATGATGGGATTATCTCCTTTTCCAAGAAACCATTGCAAGTGGCGTCTTATTTTGGAATTTGTTTAACTTTTTTATCCTTTATAGGAATTATATATCTTTTTTTAATGAAAATGTACTGGGGCGTTGCACCCAGGGGCTGGACCAGTATTATTGTTATTGTTATTTTTATCGGTGGAGTACAGACCATGATGATAGGTATCATTGGAGAATATCTGGCCAGAATTTATGATGAAGTAAAAGGCCGTCCATATTATTTAGTACGAAGCTCTCGCAATATAGAACAAAAAATCAATAATATGAAAACAAATGTAAAATAGCCGTTTTTTAGCCTTCCCACACTCTAAGATTTCTTCTTCCGTTTCTGGTAACGCTTTGCGATTTCTATCAATTGCACATGCTTGTTTAATGTGCTGCTGTATATTCAGTGGATAAATGTTTTTGAAGAAGCAACTTTTAAAGTAACAACCGTCAAATATCTAAAAACGTGAATAACACAGAGGACACAAAACAATGGACATCTATTATCAGGCCTGTTTCAGGCTGGTTTGATTTACATCTTTCTGCTCTATGGCAATATCGGGATCTGATAATTCTCTTTGTCCGAAGAGACTTTGTAGCTGTATACAAGCAGACCATCCTTGGCCCACTCTGGTATTTGTTGCAGCCGCTTGCTACGACCCTGGTTTTTACCATAATATTCGGTAAAGTTGCTAAGTTACCCACTGACGGATTTCCAAAGATAATTTTTTACATGTCTGGCATTGTGGCATGGAGATACTTTGCCGACTGCCTGACAAAAACCTCCAACACTTTAGTTGGTAACTCCAGCATCTTCGGCAAAGTATGGTTCCCTCGGCTAACCGTACCAATTTCTGTAATTATAAGTAATCTGATATCTTTTGGTATCCAATTTACCCTGTTCCTTTGTTTTTGGGTCTTCTTTGTTATGAAGGGATCAGGTATTTCCCCAAAACCAATTATCATCCTGCTTTTGCCATTATTGATCATCCAGATGGCCGCTCTTGGTCTTGGTTTAGGTATCATTGTATCTTCATTGACTACAAAATACCGTGACTTTGCTCAACTGATTGGCTTTGGAGTGCAATTATGGATGTACGCTACTCCCATAGTTTACCCGGCCTCTATGATTCCTGAGAAATGGCAGTGGCTTATAGCTCTGAACCCAATGACTCCCATCATCGAGGCGTTTCGTTATGCCTTCCTTGGTTTTGGGACGTTACATCCATGGCAGATAGGATTAAGCGTTGGAACTACCATTATCCTCCTTTTTATCGGTATCATTCTTTTTAATCGGGTTGAAAAGAGTTTTATGGATACTGTCTAAACTACGGAGTGCCATCCTTCTGCATGACATTGACTCCAGTTTTTGGTTTGTATTAAAAGCAGGAGCCAAACAATACCATCCAAAAACGTTGTTGAAGAAATAGTATACGGTTATTCATACGGAATGAGAAGTTTGCGCAAACGGGAAAGAGCGTGTACCCATAATCTCTCATTTATCTGGTTGACAGGAGACTTAAAGCCGGATTACAGAACAGTAGGAAGATTTCGCAAAGAGAATAAATCAGCTATAATGCAGATACTGAAACAAAATGCTAAACTCTGTTTAGAGCTTGGATTAATAGAAGGCAACCGTTTTTAGAAAAATATTAAGGTAAAAATCCCATATCCTTTTTATAAAATAGTTTATAAACCTGTGATATTAAATAAAATTGAAGATGGTATAGTTTGCGAATAGTTCAGAGACAGCAAGCAACAAAAAAACTTAAATAAATTCAGTCTATTTCCACCGTCTCGTGGAAATTATTATTCTACTTGGGGTTTTATTCCGACTGGGTCTTTACCAGTTTGTTATGAGTGATACTGTAATAAAAGTTGAAAATCTCTGGAAAGAATATCGCTATGGTGTGATAGATCATGCAACATTTAAAGCGGATATTCAGCGTTTGTTGGCACGTATACGCGGTAAAACCGACCCCAATTCCCTTATAGACTTTAACCAGGAACAGAAAGCCGAGAATCAAAAAATCGATACTTTTTGGGCCTTACGTGATATTTCTCTTGAAATTAAACAAGGAGAAATTCTTGGTGTAATCGGGAAAAACGGTGCCGGCAAGTCTACCCTTCTTAAAATAATGTCCCGTGTTACAGTGCCTACAAAAGGTCTAGTAAAAATGAAAGGACGTGTTGCCTGTCTGCTGGAGGTTGGTACTGGTTTTCATCCCGAGCTGACTGGCAGGGAGAATATCTATCTTAATGGTGCTATCCTTGGTATGACCAAAGCTGAAATTAATAGTAAGTATGATGAAATTTTTGAATTTTCAGGTGTGGGAAAGTTCATTGACACACCGGTAAAGCGGTATTCCAGTGGCATGCATGTTCGTTTAGGGTTTGCAGTGGCTGCTCATCTTGACCCGGAGATATTACTTGTAGATGAAGTGCTTGCAGTAGGAGACGTTGCTTTTCAGAAGAAATGTTTGGGAAAGATGGGAGATATAGCAAAAGCAGGCAAGACAGTTTTTTTTGTTAGTCACAACTTAGGTTCTATAGATCGTCTTTGTGATAAAGTGCTTCTTTTAGAACAGGGGAAGTTGATTTCTTTTGGCGAAACCAAGCTGGTAATAGAAAAATACTTGCAAGGCTTTTGTGAAACCAATGATTTATTGCCCGAGGCATTTTATCCTCAGGATAGTAATAAGCAGTTACAGATGTTATCCTTCCGTCTGCTTGACTATAACGGCAGCCCATCAGGCTTATTGGACCGTACCCTGCCTTTTCGAGTAGCTATCAAGTATGAGTTGCGAATAAGCACTGAAGATGCAAATGTGGAGGTTGTTTTAGAGAAGATTGATGGTACTTTGATTTGCCATACAATTGACAGTGACATGGAACATGGCAGAGTAATAAAGCGCGAACCAGGATGTTACCTTACTACAGTAGAGTTTCCGGGTTATTTGCTTAACGCGGGCAAATACCAGGTTCGTTCCTGGATACGTAAAGGACTTGCTCATGATGAGTATGATGATCCTAAAACTATTCTTGTTTTTCAATTACTCGACCATGATACTTTTGCCACGGCTTCTACCCATTCTGCTGATGAACGAGGGCAGAGGTTCGGTCTACTTGCACCTCCTCTTAAATGGAAAATTGAAAGGTTAAAATAATGAGTATATTTATCATTGCTGAAATTGGAATAAACCACAACGGTGACTTAGATATTGCCAAAAAGTTGATTGATGTTGCAAAGATTGCCGGGGTAGATGCTGTTAAGTTCCAGAAGAGAACTATTGACTTAGTCTATACAAAGGAACTTCTGGATTCACCACGCGAGAGCCCGTGGGGGACTACCCAACGCGCACAAAAGGAGGGTCTAGAGTTTGGTTTAAACGAATATAAAGAGATTGATGCCTATTGTAAGAGAAAGAAAATTGAATGGTTTGCATCCGCATGGGATATCGAAAGCCAGAGATTCTCGCAGCAGTTTGACTTACGATTTAATAAGATTGCTTCCGCAATGATTGTCTTTGAAGATTTACTCAAGGAAGTTGCTTCTGAAAAGAGACACACTTTTATCTCCACAGGGATGGCATCTATAAAAGATATTGACCGGGCAGTTGAAATTTTCAGGAATGCGGATTGTCCGTTTGAACTTATGCACTGCGTATCTACTTATCCTATGGATGATGAGGATGCTAATCTAAATTGTATTATGACATTGCGTGACCGTTATCAATGTGGAGTCGGTTACAGTGGACACGAGGTTGGTCTGGCAGTATCTTATGCCGCTGCCGCTATGGGAATAACCTCCCTGGAAAGACATATTACACTTGACCGTGCCATGTATGGTTCAGATCAGGCAGCATCAGTTGAAGTGGGGGGATTCATCGCGCTGGTGGGGGCAGTCAGGAAGATTGAAAAAGCTATGGGGGATGGTGTTATTGGGATACATGAGAAGGAAGTACCTATTGCCCGGAAACTCAGGGCGCATATTCCATGGGGATCCAGTGGTTAAAAGTGGATTACCATATAAGGCACCAGGTCGGAACTGAATTTAAAAAAAACTTAATTAATTGTAGACGACACAGAAGCCGGAATATCGTAGAAGGATTATATGAATGTAGTCGCAATCATCCTTGCAAGGGCAGGGTCCAAGGGAATACCGCATAAAAATATTATTGATTTCTGTGGAAAACCCTTAATTACCTGGACGATCCAACAGCTGCAGCAATCTAAAGCAATAAGTTCGATCTGGGTAAGTTCTGATAGTGATGAGATCCTTTCCATAAGTCAGGATTACGGAGTAGAAATTATTCAACGCCCTTCCGGGATTTCAGGTGACACCTCTACTGCAGAATCCGGATGGCTTCATGCGCTGGATGTTATTGAAAAACAATCAGGACATATTGATCTTGTTTTTGCTCCGCAGGTGACATCTCCACTTAGAGAATCAAGTGACATTGATAGAGGTCTTAATGATTTTCAGGAGCAGCAGATTGACTCAATGTTTTCCTGCAGTATTGTTAAAGATCTGTTTTTCTGGGAGATGATTCCTTCAGGAGTTTTGCAGAGTGTAAGCTATGACTATAAGAGTCGGCAGCGCCGTCAGGATATCCCGGACAAATATATCGAAAACGGTTCATTCTATCTGTTTAAACCGGCCGTTCTTAGAAAGTACAATAATCGTATGGGTGGAAAGGTTGGAATGACACTTATGGATTTCTGGAAGATGTTTGAAGTAGATTCTATGGAGGATCTGAGGATATGTGAGGCTTTAATGAAAGCCTTCTTGCTGAATCCTCAAAGGACACAGGAGAGGTGCTGATGGACTTTTCAAACCGAGAAATAATAAGTGATGATTATCACGATTATGTAATCAAAGACGGTCGTTTAATAGGTGAGTTTGAACAAATGTATAAAAACTCACTTAATACTCCATGGCATCAAGACCAACAGGAAGATTGGTTTGATGTCCAATTGTCTATCATGATTTTAAGACAACATGTTCCGTTTGATTCTATTTTTGATCTGGGTTGTGGATTGGGCTATTTTCTGGATCTGATATATAGACGATGTGGATCAAATCCATGCGATTTAAACGGATATGACATCTCTCAAACAGCGTGTAACAGAGGGAAGGAAATTTTTCCTCAAATAAATTTCCATAAGATTAATCTTATGGAAGATTCGGGGTCATTTTCTACCCATAATGTTAGTATAAGAACAGACCGGAAATGTCTGTTTATGCTGAGAGGTGTTTTGTGGTATGTTTTTCCTGAAATTGAAAACGTGGTAAGGAACATAAGCAGTATAGTCAATCTTGGAGATTATTTTTTAATTTCACAGAATTTCCCACCACTTGATTCAGAATTTGTCGGTAAGGAGGTAATCCCCGAACCAAAGGCGATACTTGATCTATTTGGGGATTATTTTAAACCTCTCAAAACCCTCTGGTACGAAGATAAATTGTCAGAGGGCAATGAAAACTGGTTTGTTATGGTCATGAAAAGGAAGTAAGGTCCTTGGTTGTCTTTGTGGATGAAACGTCTGTCTGAATAGAGGTTTTGATATAATTAACTTTCATAAAGGGATACAATAATGTCGAGAGTCGTTTACCAGAATGGTGAATTAATTCCAGAGAAAGAGGCTAAGATATCTATCTATGATTCTGCCTTGATGTTTGGAGATATGGTCTTTGAGATGACTCGTTCTTTCAACAAAAAGCAGTTTAAATTGCGCGAACATTTAGTCAGATTGTTTAAAGGGATAAAAATCTTAAGGATTCCTCTACAGATAACGATAGAAGAAATGGAGCAGGCTTGTTTCAAAACAATTGAAGCAAATGAACCTTTCTTTGGAAAACATGATGAACATAGATTGATGATCAACGTAAGTAGGGGGCCTTTGGCTATTTATGCTCCAATCTTTGAAAATAAGATAGAACCAACTGTTGTTATTGCAGATTTTCCACTGAAATGGACAGTTTCAGGAATGGGTCAACTGTTTGATACGGGAATTAATGCCGTAATCCCTGCGCAAAGAGCAATCCCTGCCAGTTTATTGGACCCTAAAATTAAAAACAGAAGCCGTCTTCATTATCAGATGGCAAATATCGAAGTATCCGGATATGAAGGTGAAAATAACTGGGCCCTCCTGGTTGATCCTACTGGTTTTATTGCAGAGGGAACTGGCGATAATTTCTTTATCGTAGAGAATAATGTTATTATTACACCTGAAGGGAGAAATGTTCTGAGAGGAATTAGTCGGGATTATATTTTTGAAATTTCACAACAAGTTGGTTTGAAATGTATAGAAAAAAATATTGATCCTTATGATGTCTATAACGCTGACGAGGCCTTTATGACGGGAACCCCATTTTGCATCTTGCCTGTAACGTCTCTTAATGATGTCAGGATTGGAGATGGGAAAATAGGTGTAGTAGTAAAATCATTATTAGATCAGTGGTCAAAGAATGTCGGATTGGATATTGTTCAGCAAATTAAAAGTTTTAACTGTGAGACCGCAAATCTTCAGTCAGGTTCACCAACTCCATATCAATTTAAGTAATCTGGATAAGAATATTTTTAGGGTTTTCAGATGTAAGGAGTTAGATATATAATATGAGAACCCTGTTCGCAGTTTATGATAATGAATCTCATATCCATTTTTTCCCCTTAGGGATTGCCTAAATTACCGCTGCAATGATTGTCTATGAAGATTTACTCCGGGAAGTAGTATCAGAAAAGAAACATACCTTTCTCTCTACCGGAATGGCCTCAGAGAAACATATTGATCGAGCAGTTGAAATAGGTGGTTTTATTGCGCTTGTAGGGGCTGTCAGGAAGATTGAAAAGTCTATGGGGGATGGCGTAATCGGGATATATAAAAAGGAAGTATCTATTGCCCAGAAACTCAGGGCGCGCATCCCGTGGGAATCCAGTGAATAGTAGAGGTGTTTTATGGTAGATGTTGTTGCCGTTATACCTGCGCGGTCAGGTTCGAAAGGTGTTCCTGATAAGAACATTAAGCTCCTGGCTGGAAAGCCTTTACTTGCATATAGCATTGTAGCTGCACGATTGACGAGTAATATTAAACGTGTAATTGTTTCAACTGATTCTGAGCATTATGCTGAAATTGCTCGGGAACACGGTGCAGAGACTCCATTTCTTCGTCCTGCTGAATTATCAAGTGACAGTAGTACTGACTACGATGTTATCAAACACTTACTTGACTGGATGCGGGTAAATGAGGGTTATCAGCCCAAATATCTGGTTTATCTAAGGCCGGTGACACCACTGCGTGATGTAACTTATATCAAAGCGGCAATCGAACGTATAAGAAAAGATGATGATGCAACTGCATTAAGATCGATGCATGAGATGCCTGAAACAGCTTACAAGACTTTAGAGATAGAGGGTGGTTATTTAAAATGTATTTGTTCGGGTTCATTCGATATAGATGCCGCAAACCTGCCTCGACAAATATACGAGAAAACCTATGTAGCAAATGGTTATGTCGACATAGTTAAAAGCTCTTACGTTATTGAGAATGAAAAAGTATTTGGTAACAGGGTTATTGCGTATATGACGCCTGAGATTACGGATATTGATACATTGGAAGACTTTAATTATCTGGAATATCAGGTTGTAAAGGACCAAACGTTAGTTAGTAGATTATTTCAATAAAAACTAATAAATGGCGTACCAATTCTCACGGATTCCTGTCAACGTTCCAACCGTTCAGACAAAATATCGTGTAATAAAGACGGCTATCCCCTCTCCGGGAACAGACTCAATCCTGCTTCAACTGGAAAAATATGAATCCAGATCAATGCAGGGGCAGATACCTATCGTTTGGGACAGGGCGGAGAATTTCAGCTTATATGATGCGCATGGGAATAAATGGATTGATTTTACTTCAACCATATTTGTAACTAATATTGGACATGCAAATGCTCGTGTTCTTGCGGCAATAAGAGAGGTGATAGAAAAGCCTCTTCTGCATTCGTACGCCTATGTAAATGAATTACGTGTCGATTACCTGAAGAAGTTAGTAGATTTTACTAACGGACATTTTCAAAAAGCATTCTTGCTCTCTGCAGGTACTGAGGCGACAGAGGCTGCTTTGAAACTGATGCGTATGTACGGTCGGAAAAGAGGTAAGAGACGCCTTGGCATTATCTGTATTGAGGGAAATTGGCACGGCAGAACAATGGGTGCCCAGATGATGAGCGGTAATTCCGCTCAGAAGGAATGGATAGGATTCCATGACCCGGACATCCACCATATTCCGTTCCCTTATCCCTGGCTATCAGCTTCTGCGCAA
This sequence comes from Candidatus Scalindua sp., assembly GCA_018670825.1. Taxonomy (GTDB): domain Bacteria; phylum Planctomycetota; class Brocadiia; order Brocadiales; family Scalinduaceae; genus Scalindua. The sequence continues at coordinate 32,595 of JABHIW010000132.1, forward strand.
GGTAGTGATTTTCTTTCCGATGGACTTAAAACTCTGGAAAGAAATGGTATTGATATGCGCAAAGATATATGTGGGGTTATGCTGGAGACATTTCAGGGATGGAGTGCTGTTTTCTATCCAAAAGATTTTGTTCAATCCATCGAAGCTGTTTGTAGCGCTGATGACATCCTGATGGCATTCGATGAGATGCAGGCTGGTTTTGCGAGAACAGGGAAGCGGTTCGGATATGAACATTATGAGGTTACACCTGATTTGATATGTTGTGGTAAGGGTATGGGTTCTGGTGTGCCGTTATCGGGTGTGCTTGGAAGTTCTGAAGTAATGGACCTTCCGGAAGTAGGCAATATGAGCAGCACGCATTCTGCCAACCCTATGGCCTGTGCGGCAGGCATTGCGACAATAGAAGAGATTATAAGTAGAAATCTGGTAGACGAATCTGAACGTAAGGGTGAGATTTTACACAATAGGCTTAATAAGCTTAAAGAAAGGTTCACGCACAATATATCTTCGATTCTTGGAAAAGGAATGATTGCAGCAATACTGTTTAAAAACCCGGTGGATAAGAAAGCAGACACAGAATTGCCGAGTAAGGTAGTAGAGCGTTGTATGCAAAAAGGTTTGCTTACGGTGCACACGGGAAGGGAGTCTATAAAGATAGGCCCCCCACTAACAATTTCTGATGAAGCTCTCTCAGAAGGACTGGATGTATTGGAAGAATCTTTACAAGAAGTGATTGATAAAGATTAACCTGAGGATATGAACGCCATAAGACATATAGGTATCGTAGTTAGTGATTTAAAACCGTCAATCTGTTTTTACAAAGACCTGTTTGGGTTTCAGATTACCAGGCAGGTGGAAGAATCAGGAGACTATATTGATAACATATTAGCATTGTGTGGGGTAAAGGTGACAACAGTGAAAATGACGGCACCAGATGGTCAGAAGATCGAGTTGTTACAGTTTCACTCTCATCAAAGGATACAGAAAACACGTGATATTAATGATATAGGTATTGCTCATATCGCATTTGAGGTGGAAGATTTGAATGCAGAGTATAACAGACTAAAGGATGAAGGGGTATCTTTCAATTCTCCACCACAGTTATCACCCGATGGTTATGCTAAAGTTACATTCTGCAGAGCACCGGAGGGGACGTTTATTGAATTGGTGGAAGTATTATGATTCATTTGGTAGAACAATTCAGTGACTATGTTTGTAGCTTTCCGCGACAGATATTAATTTATGAGGAAGATAAATAGTATGTTTCAAGCATCACAGAATGAGCAATATTTTGACGAAATTGTCCGAAGAGCAAATGATGAATACTTAGTATGGGTAGAACAGTTCTTAGATATAATCGAAGAACATTATGATGGACTTGGGGGGACGCAACGGTTAGATGATATCGGATGTTGTGTGGGGCAATTCTGGAAAGGTTTGAAACAGAGGCAATTTGATATTGAGTATTATGGAATCGATGTCGAGTCGAGGTATATTAATACTGCACTTGAAATATTTCCTGAACTTAGAGACCATTTAATTCAAATGGATATAACGCGTGAGATACCGGATGATTCTCAAATAACGGTAGTATCAGCGACTCTGGAGCATTTACCGTTTCTCTACCCCGCTCTGGACCATATATTAAAGACTACAGAGAAGCTTGTTTTAATACGTACTTTTTTAGGTGAGCATACAAGTAAGTCAATATTTATGAAAAAAGAGGCATCATCTCCTTATTATATAAATCAATATTCTTTTGGTGAAATATTAGAGTCTTTTGAACTTCATGATTTTGAAACAAAAGTCTTACGGGATGTGTATACGGATTCAATGCCCAAATATCTTGGTCAGGGTATTGTACGTACCCAATATTTGGTAATAGGAAATAAGAAATCATAGTGTTAGCTGCTTGATTGTATCTTGTGTCAGAACATTAAGCGTTTGGGTTGTTAATGGTGGAGTATCGGTCATTTAATGTAATTTGTAAGAATATTTTATGAGAATTTTATTAGTAGTTTATGATAACGGGTCTCACATCCATTTCTTTCCGCTTGGTATCGCTTATATTGCAGCATCTCTTCGCAAAGAAGGCTGTGACATAGAAATCTATCATCAAGACATACATCATTATCCTGAAGAACATTTAACCGACTACTTAAATAAAAACAAATTTGATATAGTCGGTGTGGGATTACAAGGAGGTTATTTCCAATACAGGCAGCTTTTAAAGATATCTAAAGCGGTGAATACTTCAGAGGAACGCCCTGCCTATTATATCATTGGAGGGGCAGCCCCATCTCCTGAGCCAGAATATTTTCTGAAAAAAACAGGAGCGGATATTGCGGTTATTGGTGAAGGGGAAGAAACAATGGTCGAGTTGATTCACGCTATCTCAGACAAAAAACCTTTTCATGCGATTACGGGAATAGCCTATCGTGATGGAGATCAGGTAGTTGTTAATTCTGAACGCCCGCTTATTCAGGATATCGATAGTATACCATGGCCTGCTTACGATCTATTTCTCATTGAATATTATAGATTGTTGGGTTATCCAAATTCTTCCAGAACTGACTTTGCAATGCCGGTGCTTTCAGCACGAGGATGTACTTTTAAGTGTAACTTTTGCTATCGAATGGACCAGGGGTATCGGGCCAGAAGCCCTGAAGCAATTATAGAAGAGATTAAGTTTCTTCAAAAACAATATAGAATTTCTTACATTGATTTTACCGATGAGTTGCTTATGTCTTCTAAAAAACGGGTAGTAGAATTGTGCGAGGCATTTATGAAGGAGAAGCTTAGATTTAAATGGTATTGCAACGGTAGATTAAATTACGCTACTCCGGAAATTGTGCAGTTGATGAAGGAGACAGGATGTGTTTTTATTAACTATGGTATTGAAGCATTTGATGATGAAGCATTAAAGAAAATGAATAAAGGGTTGACCACTGAGCAGATTACTAAAGGAATTGAAGCTACTTTAAATGCAGGTATCAGCCCTGGATTTAATATTATTTTTGGTAATATAGGTGAAAGTAAGGAGACCCTGCGAAAAGGTGTAGAGTTTTTACTGAAATATAATGATGGTGCAGAGCTCCGTACTATTCGTCCGGTTACCCCATATCCGGGTTCTCCTCTTTATTATTATGCTATTGAGAAGGGCTTACTAAAGGATTGTTCCGATTTCTATGAGAATAAACACGTAAATTCTGATCTATTGGCAGTTAACTTTACCGATATGAGTGATGATGAATTTTATGAATGCCTGATGGACGCTAATACGACCTTGATTGAAAATTTTTATAAAAACAAGCTTGATTTGATGATTGGTGATACGAAAAATCTATATATGAACAGGGATACGAGTTTTCGGGGCTTCAGGACAGTTTAAAGATTCTTTACTTTTCAAACAGGGGGATTAAGGTTAATCAACACTATTCATGATTTATGAGGGCAAAAATGAGTAGATACTTTAATGGCTTGACTACGGTAAATGTAGAATTGACCAGCCGGTGTAATAAAGATTGCTGGATGTGCGGGAGGAGAAAAGTTGATAGAGATCATCCGGAAATTACAATGAATTATGGCGATATGGATTTAAAGCTGGTAGCGTCAATAGCTAAACAGTTGCCTGACGGAATAGTTGTCCAACTTCACAGTAATGGAGAACCGCTTTTATACCCACAATTCAAAGAAGCTGCTGGACTGTTTAAACGTCAAATCAGGTGTATGGATACTAACGGTAAATTATTAGTAGTGAAGGCCGATGAGATTATAGGGAATCTGGACACATTAACGGTTTCTACGTTTGAGAGTGATGAGGATGCCGAAGAACAATATGGATTGATTAAAGAATTTTTGAGAATCAAGGAGGGTAGAAAACCTAATGTCATAATAAGGTGCCTGGGGAACGTGGACATAGCCAGGTATAAAAGCTTAGGGTGTATAATCGCAACCAGGATATTGCATTCCCCAATGGGAAGTTTTAAATATAAAAAAAGACCGACAATTCCCGAAATAGGTATTTGCCTCGATCTTCTCAACCATATGGTTATCAGGAGAGACGGCAAGGTGTCTCCTTGTGTAAGGTTTGATCCGAATGGATTAGGTATAATAGGAAATTGTACAATAACTCCATTAATAGATATTTGGAATAGCTCGGAAAGAAAGGAATGGGTAAAATATCATATTGAAGGTAGAAGGGATCAAAAACCTTTGTGCAGTTATTGTGAGTTTTGGGGAGTTCCAACCGGATAGAGAGTGGTTAACACAATTTCTTTATCTAACACAAGTACTTTTCTCGTTAGCACTCTTGTTTACTTGTTAATGGGGGAGAAACACTGACTATTTGAGGCTGGGCAGCGAGAATCGGCCAGTTTAAAAAATAAGATAATATATTATAAAAGGTTATTTTAGGTGAGTATAGCAGGCCTTAATTTTACATCCGGAGATTATTTATCAAATTCAGCAAAGAGGATTGATTATCTTCGGAAAGTCGTCAATGGTAGACCTGTTGCTATCCTTGCATCAGGCCCATCTATTGAGGAGCTTGAAAACAGAATTAACGAACTGGAACATCTTGATATATGCTATTTTGGCTTTAATACATTTATTCATGAGAAATGCGTTTTACAGCAGATTGGTAAACATCTATCTGTGTTTGTGCATGGTACTCGTGAAGGTATGCCGGAGCTTATGGAAGAAACTAAATGTTTCTTAAACAGGGATGAAGATAATATGTTTGTTTCTGCTTTCTATAATAATCCATTTGAACTAATGGGCGATGAATTTGATCTTAAACAATTCCTGAAAATTTTTGATAGAAAGCTCCTTTTTGTTAGTGTTGGCATTGAAAGGATATTTCCAAATAGAGATTGTCCTTTACACTTTATTTGTGGTAACTCCTTGATGGAAATGATCCAACTTGCGGTAATAGGAAAAGCGCCTCGTATTGTGATATTTGGTGCGGATGGTGGCCAGAAAGAAGATACCGAAAAAATATATTATAGAAATTGTAATACTTATTATGGATTGGCCACGCAAAGGGAGCATCTTGTTTTTGATACCAATCATTATTTTAATCCGCTTATGCCGATTGCTATCAGAAATACTTATAAAACCTATAACCTCCCACCTATTGATATTATAAACTGTTCAGAAAACAGTTTTAACACCTCTTTTCCTGTGGTGACGTATAACAGTGCTTTCGATTATCTTCTAACAGATAAAAAGTTTAATGTGGAGTTGGACTTGCGAGTGCCGAAGGTTTCAGTTATTTCACCATTTGTAAATGCAGATACTTTTTTAATAGAAACAATTGAAAGTGTGACGGGTCAGTCATGTACAAATCATGAACATATTATTGTTTATGGAAGTGAGGTTGATGATGAAGTAAAAGGCTTAATGAAACGATTTCCATATGTTCGGTGGGTCTTTCTTAAAGATTGCAGTTACTTGGAGGCACTCAGAAAAGGCTTCTCGATGGCTAGAGGAGATTACATATCCTATTGCCGTGTTGGTGACCTATATGCATCCAAGGACTGGCTTAATACCTGTGTGGGAACTCTGGAAAATTATCCTGATATTTCATTGGTATGGGGATTGGGCCAATACATATCATATGATGGCTTCGCAGGTCGAATTGAAAATGACCGGTTCTTTGAGGACCCTCCCCCACAGGGAAAAGAATTTATTTATTATTGGTTAAAGGAGAAGACCCTCTATCCTGAGGGTAATATTTGTGTTAGAAAGTCAGTCTTTAAGGAATGCTTTCCGGTTGATAATAAGGACGTGATAGACGTGCAGGAAGCCTGGGTTTCTTTTAATTACAGCTTTCATTCATGCGGTTACATACCTTATTTTGTTCCTGTCATTGCAAATTATAGTCGGGGCTATTTTGATATAGATTGGTATCGAAGGTTCAAAATCGCCAGAGAGAGTAATAAACTATACTATGAGCCTTTAGTAGTAAGTAGTGATGCAGAAATTCTGAAATCTATGGATGGAAAGAGTTGGGGAACAATAATAAACACATATAGGAATAATATCAATCAGTTCAAGAGGTTATTAATAACCCGGAAAGTAGTCCATCAATACAAAAATGGAGCTGCTAAAGTAATATCAGGCCGATTTGATCCATACCGTTATTTTACTTATAACTTTAAAAAAATTATTAAAAAAAAACTACCAAACAAATTCGTTTCTTTTGTAAGGAATATTTTACGTTACGGAGAGAAATACCATTGGAATATAATTAAAAGAGGAGTGGTTTGCTTCTTACATTTTTTGCAAAAATCAGTGTAAGGTATTAATTAAAAGTTAATTTAGAGAAAGTGAGGCTGTAAACGAGTGAATAATTTAAAGGTTCTTGTTACCGGTGGCGCTGGATATATAGGGTCAATCCTTGTCCCGGAGTTAATAAAGAATGGTTACAGTGTGTCTGTTATTGATAATTTCATGTATAATCAGACACCACTGTTGGATTGTTGTAACCATAAAGATTTTACCGTAATCCGTGGAGATGCCAGGGATAAATCCTTGATCTTACACCAACTCAAATCAGCAGACATTATTATACCCCTTGCTTGCCTTGTCGGGGCATCGTTGTGTGAGCAAAGACCACTTGAGGCGAGGTCTATTAATAATGATGCGATTGAGATGCTGCTTGACTTGCGGAGCCGTGATCAGAAAATATTTTACCCGACAACAAACAGCGGATATGGAATTGGAGAAAAGGGGATATATTGTACGGAAGAATCAGCCCTTAAGCCCGTTTCACTATATGGTAGGCTAAAGGTAGATATCGAGAAAAAATTACTGGATGCTGGTAATAATATCACTCTGAGACTTGCAACCCTCTTTGGTATCAGCCCTCGCATGCGTCTGGACCTGCTGGTAAATGACTTTACATACAGGGCTGTCAATGACAAGTTTGTCATACTTTTCGAGGCCCACTTTATGCGTAATTACATTCACGTCAGGGATATTGCCAGGGCTTTTATACACTTGATAGAGAATTTTGATTCAATGAAAAACGAGCCTTACAACGTTGGGTTAAGCGATGCCAATCTCAGTAAGTGGCAGTTGTGCGAAGAGATCAAGAAACAGATTCCTGGCTTTTATTTTGTAGAAGCCGAAGTGGGTGAAGATCCTGATAAAAGGGATTATATTGTCAGTAACGAGAAAATAGAGTCAACGGGTTTTAAGCCGGTTTATTCACTGCAGAACGGAATCTCCGAGTTAATTAAGGGATACAGGATAATTAAGAGAAGCCAGTATGCCAATGTATAAATCATTTTGATAAGATTGGGATAGAGATGAAACTGAATTGGCAGTTAATGAAAAACAATATAACGCGTGAAGATCTGGATGTGCTGATAGATTATCTAAAGCAGGATGAACCTTTTCTCACACAGTCCACGCAGGTTCGAGAATTTGAAAGAGAATGGGCTGAATGGGTGGGTGTGAAGTATTGTGTATATGTCAACTCGGGTGCATCGGCAAATCTTTTGACCATAACTGCCTTAAAATATCTTTACGGTGAGGGAGAGATTGTTCTACCGCCGCTGACCTGGGTTTCTGATATCGCTTCTGTGATCCAGAATGACCTGAAACCTGTGTTTGTGGATATAAACCCAAAAACTCTCTGTATGGATGATGCGCGGATAATATCCGCTCTTTCTGACAGGACAAGGGCTGTATTTATAACACATGTGCAGGGTTTTAATGGTTTGACTGATCGTTTGATCAACGTTTTAGAAGATAGGAATATTCCTCTTATTGAGGATGTATGTGAGTCTCATGGGGCAACCTTCAAGGGTCGTAAATTAGGTTCCTTTGGTTTAATATCCAATTTTTCCTTCTATTACGCTCACCATATGAGCACTATAGAAGGTGGGATGGTGTGTACAGATGATAAGAAGGTATATGAGATGATCCGTATGTTGAGGTCTCATGGCATGGTGCGAGAGGGAGAAAATGATGCGACAAAACAAGAGTTTATTGACAGGTATCCTGATCTGTCTCCCGATTTTATCTTTGCTTACCCTGCATACAACGTTCGTAACACGGAGATTGGTGCAGTTCTTGGCAGAAATCAGTTGAAACGTCTGGATGCAAATAACGAAATAAGAAAAAATAATTTTAAGCTTTTTCTAACAAACCTTGACTCGGCAAAATACAGGATCGACTTTGCATTGGAAGGAAGTTGCAATTACGCCTTCAATCTTGTAATTAAGACGCCTGATCCGGACTTCCGGGACAAAGTTGAGCAATTATTAACCAAAGCAGGAGTAGAATTCCGGCGTGGCAGTTCCGGCGGTGGTAATCAACTGAGACAGCCGTATTTAAGGGGCATTATGCCTGAAAAAGAGTATGAAAAATATCCTGAAGTAGAGCATATACATTTCTATGGATATTACATCGGTAATTACCCGGATCTGGAAGATGAAAAGATACTTTTGCTCTGTGATATGCTAAATAGAATAGAAGTAAACTGACATTTACGCGTAACTTCCACCATAAAATGGTAAACACAAAATTAGATAATAAAAAATCTACAAATTAGATTGAATATTATTTTGATTATCTCAATATTAGGGTCTAGTAGTAATGGCACAGAGAATAAACTAAATCGTATTAACAAAAATTGTCCAATATATATTTTCAAAAAAAATAGTGAAGCTGATTGAAAAAATTAAAAAAGTTGGAGTTTTACAATTACTGGATGATATTACAGGGAATTTCTTTTCTTATCTACGTTATCTTTGGTGTAGGGTTACAAATTGTACTTATTTTGGTTCATATTTAGCCTCTGTGCAAGGGAAAATATATAGACATTATTACATGCAAAAACTAATGGAAAATTATTGTTTAACCGCTAATGGTAAGATTATGGTTTTGGAAATAGGTTCATGGGCAGGAAGTAGTGCAATTACGTGGGCTGAAGCAATAAAAAGGCACGGCAAAGAATCGGGAATGGTTTTTTGTGTTGATCCATGGATTAATTATTATATTGATTCCTTGGATGATAAAAAAACCTGGGTCCTTAGGACCATGGCAAAGTCCTTTATAAATAACAAGATATTTCATTTGTTTAATCATAATATTACTGCGTCTAAACACGATGATATTATTATAATTCTCAAAAGCTATTCTCATAATTTGTTACCAATGTTCCGAAGTCATCAGTTTGATATAGTCTACATAGATGGTAATCATTTGTATGATGCTGTTTTATGTGATATTACGAATGCTGCTGCATTGTTAAAGGATGGAGGAATAATTTGTGGTGATGATTTAGAGCTTCAATATGAGGAGGTATTTAGTGATAATTTTCGAAAGTTTCACAATATAGACGTATGTACCGATCCACACACAAATAAAAGGTTTCATCCGGGGGTAACACTTGCAGTTTGGGAGTATTTTAAATGTGAAGTTTCTTGTTGGGATGGTTTTTGGGCAATGCAAAAGAATAATGATATCTGGGAAAAGGTTTCGATAAAATTTGAAGATAATACCATTATCATCCCCAAACATTTAAGACGTACTAAACTTTTTTAATAATGAAGAAAGATTCGAAGATTTATGTGGCCGGCCATACAGGTTTATTAGGCTCAATGCTCATTGAAAAGTTGAAAGAAAATGGGTTTAATAATGTAATTACCAGGACACATGAAGAGCTGGATTTAACGGAAAGTAGAGAGGTTAAAAGGTTCTTGGGTCTTACCAGACCTGAATATGTCTTTTTGGCTGCCGGTAAAACAGGAGGTGTTATGGCTAATAAGACCTATCCTGCTGGATTTTTGCGTGTAAACCTTGCTATACAGAATAATGTATTTGAGGCAGCACAAATATATGAAGTAAATCATTTAGTTTTTTATGGTTCATCATGTATTTATCCAAAAAATTCAATACAACCAATAAAAGAAAATTATCTTCTAACAGGAGAGTTGGAAGATACAAGCAAAGCTTATGCAACTGCCAAGATTGCCGGGATTATTGCATGTAGCGTGTACAATAGCCAATACAATACGAAAAGATTTGTTGCCATAGTCCCAAATACAATGTATGGATCAAACGATAATTTTGATTTAGATACTTCACATGTTCTACCTGCTTTGATTAGAAGGTTTCACTATGCTAAAGAAAAGAAAGAAAAAAAGGTTGAATTGTGGGGAAGTGGTAAACCAAGACGAGAATTTATATTCGTTGAAGATGTAGCTAACGCTTCAATTTTTGCAATGGAAAATGCAGACAGACTTGAGAACAGGCACTACAATATTGGTACGGGGGTTGATTATTCAATAAAAGAATTAGCAAAGATTATTGCAGAAGTAGTGGGATATAAAGGTGAGATTACCTGGGATACTACCAGGCCTGATGGGGCTGCACAAAAGCTTTTAGACAGTAGTGATTTCCAAATGTTAGGCCTGAAACCTTCTGTATCACTAGAAGCAGGATTGCGTTTAACCTATGAAGGGTATTTAAAAGAATACAATAATAAAGAGAATGCAATGAAAAACAATGGCCAGGATAATGCTATATTATTTGATTCTTTAAAACAAAAAGCACTGTGGGTTAGGCAGGAGACTCTTAAAATACATAGACATGCCCCAGAAACAAGATTGGCATCGTCATTATCTGATGTAGAAATATTCACGGTCTTATATTATGGCAATATTTTGAAATTTGATCCAAAGAATATCTACTGGGAAAATAGAGACAGATTTATAATAAGCAAAGGACATGGAGCAATTTCTTTATATCCGATCTTAGCAGACTTGGGTTTTTTTGATAAACGGGAATTGGGAAGAGTATGCGATAAAGACTCTTTTCTAGGGGGTATTCCAGACCCTAAAATCCCAGGATTTGAAACTATAAATGGTTCTCTAGGTCATGGACTTGGAGTAGCCTGCGGTATATCTATAGCGTTAAAGAGGAAAAACTCAAATTCAAAAGTATTTGTCTTATTAGGTGACGGTGAATTGTTTGAAGGGTCAGTTTGGGAAGCAATTTTATTTGCTTCTCACCATAGATTGGACAACCTAACCATTATTATTGATAACAATAAGATTTCAATGCTTGATTATTGTAAAAATATCATAGATTTGGGTTCATTAGAGGATAAGTTTAAAGGCTTTAACTGGAACACAATAACTGTTGATGGACATGATGTAGAAAAACTATATATGGCTATAACAAATTTTGAGAATGATGAGAAAGACCAACCAAAGGTTATAATTGCCAATACAAAAAAGGGGAAAGGTGTTCCTCAATTAGAAAGTGACGTTCTTTGTCATGTAAAATCGTTAAAAGAGAATGAGGTCGATGATATACTTAGAGAGCTGAAATGAAAGATATTTCCATGAAAACAATGAGAGATGCCTTAATAGAGCAGATTTACAAAAAAATGTTTGACGATGAGATGATTTTCTTTTTGTCTGCTGATTTAGGATCTCCTGTTCTTGACAAAGTAAGAGAAAAATTTGAAGAAAGATTTATAAATGTTGGTATTGCTGAGCAAAATCTCATAAATGTGTCCACGGGGTTGGCCTTCGAGGGTTATACTGTATACGCTTATGCCTTAGCACCATTCATAACAATGAGAGCATATGAACAGCTTAGAGTAAATTTGTCTATATCTGCAGAGTTAATGGATTTAAATGTAAACTTAATTGGAGTTGGAGCTGGTTTAAGCTATGATGTATCAGGTCCGACACACCATTGTATTGAGGACATCATCATAATGAGGGCCTTGCCTAATTTTATAACAATTTCACCAAGCGACTGCAAAATAGCAGAAAGTTTAGTAGATTACACAATAGATGTTAAAAAACCTAAATATATAAGGTTGGATGCAAAACCATTACCTCAAATATACAACAAAACAGATAACTTCAATTTAGAGAATGGATTCTGTGAATTAATAGAAGGAGAAAAGATATGTTTAGTGACTACTGGGAATATGACCCACAATGCATTAAATGCATCAAAAAGACTTCAAGAGAATAAAATTAATGTTGGAGTTTTAGATATGATAATACTAAAACCAGTCAGAGAGGAGCTATTGTTTAATTTTCTAAAAAAGTATGAATGTATTATTACAATAGAAGAGGGGTTTATAAATAAGGGAGGGTTAGACAGTCTTATATTAGATATACTTAACAAATACCAATTGGGTATACGATTAGAAAAATTAGGTTTTGATGACAAATATGTCTTTGATTTGGGCGGTAGAAACCATTTACATACAATGAACAATCTAGACGAAGAAAGTATAATCAAAATTGTTAAAGAAAATTTAAACAGGTTTTGAAATGACAGGTAGGAAAGTAGATGTAGTATTAATAAACCCGGGAGATAGGAAACAGATATACCAGGATTTGGCAACTAATATTTCGGCAATTGAACCCCCCTTTTGGGTTGCTGTTTTGGCTGCATTTCTCAGGAATAAAGGCTTTGGTGTTGAAATAATAGATGCCAATGCAGGAAATATCTCTCCCGAAGAAGTATCAAACATAGTTAATGAAATTAAGCCATATTTATCTGCAGTTATAGTTTATGGTTCTCAGCCCTCCGCCTCTACTCAAAATATGACCATTGCAGGTAAAATCTGCAATGCGTTGAAAAATAATACATCTTCAAAAGTTGTCGCAGGAGGTTTGCATCCATCAGCGCTTCCGAAGAGAACACTAGAGGAAGAGAATATTGACTTTGTAATAGAAGGTGAAGGTTTTTATACATTAAAAAGCCTGATTGAAGCATTGAGGATGCCTACAGGTGATTTTTCCAGTATTCCAGGTCTCTGGTACTTTGATAATGGAACTATTAGGAATAACCCAAAGGCTTCTTTAATAAAAAATTTAGATGAAGTATTGCCTGTTGCGGCCTGGGACATGCTGCCTATGGAGAAATACATAGCTCATAATTGGCACTGTTTTGATAATATAGATAATCGAATGCCCTATGGAGCAATATATACAAGCTTGGGGTGTCCTTATTCATGTGTTTTCTGCTGCATTAATGTGCCTTTTGGAAAGCCAGGAATACGATACAGGGACCCTGAATTGGTTGTTGAAGAGATAGGGTTGTTGGTAAGAAACTATGGAATTAAAAATATAAAAATTATTGATGAACTCTTTGTCTTGCAAGAAGAACACTACATGTCTATAGTTGATTTACTAATAGAAAGTGGATATGACTTAAATATCTGGGTCTATGCAAGAGTTGATACGGTTAAACATGTACATCTTCAAAAGATGAAAAAAGCTGGCATTAACTGGTTGGCATTAGGGATTGAATCTGCAAATCCTGATGTAAGAGATGGGGCATCTAAGAAAATGAGAGTAAATGATATTAAAAAAATTGTTAGAATTATTCAAGAAGCAGGAATAAGGGTGATAGGAAATTATATCTTCGGTCTTCCAGAGGATACTAATGAAACAATGAAGGAAACCCTTGATATGGCGATAGACCTAAACTGTGAATTTGCAAATTTCTACTCTGCGATGGCATATCCCGGTTCTAAACTATATGATATTGCTGTCAAAGAAGGTTGGGAATTGCCAAGAGAGTGGCATGGATATTCACAACATTCCTATGAAACGTTACCTTTGTCAACAAATTATCTAAGTGCAAGAGAAGTCCTCAAATTCAGAGACGATGCATTTCACAAATATTTTGAAAACCAAAAATACCTAAGCATGATAGAGAATAAGTTTGGTAATAAGGTAAAAGAATATGTACAAGAAATGACAAAAACGAGATTAAAGAGAAAAATACTTGATGAAGAAAATTCAAGTAAACTAAAAGATAATAAAATGGTCATATACGGTTCATTTTCCGGGCTTGATAACAATCAAAATCGAATACCTCAAACATGAATACCAAGTTGATGCACTAACGTTTAAAGAGGATGCACCATTCCTGCAAATCACAGTGTAGCACTATCATTTATGGCAATAATTGGAAAGGCTGGAGAAAAATGGAGAGGGTGCCCCGATCAAACGCTATGCATACAGGGTCAGTCAAATTTGCACGAGAGGGCGGTTATATTGACATTGCTGTTGCATTGAAAGTGTTTCATAAGAAGTATACTGCTTAGTGCGTAAGAAAATCAACATAGATGAGGCTGGAAAGCATATGCGCCTCTATTTTATTATCGGTTTGCTTGGTGAACCCGAAGACAACATTGAGTGGGGTTTTATCGTTCTTCAAAGAATCATAGCCCCTTTCTTTCCTTTTATCCTTTTTCTGCCCCTTTCCCGGCACTTAGAAATAAAAAATGAGGGAAACTATGAACGACAATAGTGGTAAAAGTCCATATTTAAGTATTGTTCTTTGCAGCAGAAACGACAATCATGGAGGTAATATGCTGCAACGTATGCAAGTGTCTATTAATGGCCGATTAGAACAATTGGAAAAACACAGGATAGAATCAGAATTAATCCTGATAGACTGGAACCCTCCGGAAAATAAACCTTTGTTAAAAAAAGCCATTCAGTGGCAGTCAGGTTTAAAATATTGTTCCATACGCATTATTGAAGTGCCGTACAGGATTCATAGGAGATATAAATATTACAAAAAATTGCCTATTCATGTTATTGTCGGTATTAATTCCGGAATTAGAAGGGCTAGAGGAAAATTCGTTCTACCGGGACTTATCGACTCAATATGTTCAGATGAGTTGATGCGTTTTGTTGCTTCAAAAAGTTTGAAAACTGATGCGATGTATCGTGTCGATCGTTGTAATGTTGATAGAAATGTCGTTCAGTACAATACACTACGTGAGCAATTGAACTTTTGCAGGCAAAACATCATCCGAATTGACACCAAAATTCGATACAATGATTTGCCTGATTTGCATACAGCAGGAAGTGGTGATTTCCAGTTAATGTCAAGACACAATTATCATTTATTGCGCGGTTACCGTGAATCAAACATCACAGGTTCTTCTGCTGATACATTATTGTCGTATGCGGTTTATGCCTCTGGTGTGAGAGAAATTCCATTAAAAGAACCAATGAGAATCTATCATATTGACCATGATAGTACATATGTTGATAAGTTACAAACAGGTGATAAACCTTTTATTAAATTGGTTTCTTTACCCTTTATACCAAGATCTATAAGTTTTCGACTTATCTCATTGTACCGAAAATATATTGGCGAAACAAAAACGAGTTACTACTACAAAGGAGTGCCTGCCCTTCATGGATCTGAGTGTTTCAAGATAATTAGAGATATTCTAGCTGGCAAGTGTTCATACATATTCAATGATAATACATGGGGACTTGCCGGGGAAAACTTACCGGAAACATTAATTTCTTTGGCTGAATGGGAGCGAGGAGAAGCAGCTCTGCAATAATGCTTGTATTTCTTATCCACGGAACACTCTGAATACATTGAAGTTAAAAGCTTCAAGAGAGAGAAGGGTTAAAAGTTGAAAATAGTTGAAGGTTGAAGAAGTTAAAGGGTATTAGCTTGTTATAAGCAAGGGGGACCAAATGAGTGAAATTCGAACATTTGAAGATCTGGAGGCTTGGAAAACCGGTCGTGAACTTACAAAGACTATATATTTTCTAACAAAAAAAGATTTTTTTAGTCGCGATTTTGGATTAACAGACCAGATTTGACGTGCTGCAGTTTCGGTCATGACAAATGTTGCAGAGGGATTTGAAAGAGGTAGCAATAAAGACTTTGTAAAATTTTTATTCATTGCACGTGGTTCATCGGGTGAGGTGAGAAGCCTGCTTTACGCAGCCTTGGATCAAGACTATATTACCGAAAACGATTTTAATTCTACTCATAAACTTTGTATCCAAAGCTCTAAAATTATTTGGGGTTTGATCAAGAATCTACGTGGTAAATCAGGTTGGATCACAGGATTAAAGATACCTGGGTATGCACTTGACTCCAGTTGGCAAAAAAATAGATTGGACTGTCACATGCCTCTCTTTCGAGAGGAGTACAGTTCTGGAATCCTCTCGAAAGAGAGGAAAAACAGTAACTTTGCGCTTTTCGTTGCTGTGGCTAACTATTTCTTTTCCGACTCGTTCGGGTTAGGCCTAAGGGGATAAATCACAAACAAATATCAGATGGGAACTGGAGTGAAGTGCATACCCAGGTAAAGATATTACTTCTCGGTTTATCTTTACAACTTGGTATTACCCAAATCTAACCATTGTTTCTTTTCAACCTTTTTTAACTCTTCAACTTTTAACTATTTTAACCTTCGACCCGTAAAACCATGATTATAACAAGGACACCGTTTCGAGTTTCTTTCTTTGGTGGAGGGACAGATTATCCTGCCTGGTATAGAGAAAATGGTGGAGCGGTTCTCAGTTCCACCATTAACAGATATTGCTACATAAGCTGTAGATACCTCCCCCCATTTTTTGATTACAAATATCTTTTAAGATATTTTTTGCGTGAGGAAGCAAATAATATATCTGACATAAAACATCCTTCAGTGCGGGAATGCTTAAATTTTTTAAAAATAGACAAAGGTATTGAAATGGTCCATACCGGTGACATCCCTGCACAATCCGGTATAGGTTCAAGTTCGGCGTTTACAGTGGGTTTTTTAAATTCATTATATGCTTTAACAGGTAAGATGGTTAGCAAGAGGCAATTGGCCTTACAGGCAATTAATGTGGAACAAAATATTCTTAAGGAAAATGTTGGTTCACAAGATCAGATTGCCGCAGCATTTGGGGGGTTTAATAGGATAGAGCTTGGTGGGGATAATGAATTTTTTGTATATCCTATAACGATTAGTCAGGAAAAACTCATTTATCTCCAGAGTTGTCTCATGTTCTTTTTTACCAGTATCGTTCGAAATGCATCAGAGATTGCGTCTGAGCAGATAAAAAATATTGTGAATTTGACAAAAGAGTTAAAGATCATGAATGAGATGACAGATGAGGCCGTTAACATACTTAACGGCAGTATCGATCATTATAATGATTTTGGCAGGCTTTTACATGAATCATGGCAGATCAAGAGACGTTTAACAAGTCTTGTATCTACGTCAGTAATTGACGAAATCTTTAATTCCGCGTATAGGGCTGGGGCTGTTGGCGGCAAGTTATGTGGAGCAGGGGGAGGAGGTTTTTTGATGCTTTTCGCGCCTCCGGAAGCACAGGCCGGAATAAGAGAGAAGTTGAAGGATCTCTTATACGTACCATTCTGTTTTGAAAAACTGGGCAGTCATGTAGTCTTGTATTCTACGCAGGATTCATAGGGACGTAGACGCAAAGCATTTAAAATAGTGCTTGCGTGGTGCTTATACCATTAGCCCTAAGCAAGACCGTGCTCAAATGTCATTTTGAGATAAACAAAAATATCAGAATGATAAAGCCACTTGTTCAGATGATCCCGTGTCATAATAGCACGAATACTTAAATATGTCATCTTGGATTTATTTCAGGAGCTATATGAATCAATGTGCTAAGAGATTCCAGAACCTGCCCACCAAAATGACTGTCACGCATACGAATAAATAATGATTTATGAGTGACGATAGACGATTTAAGGGGATTAGAATCTGCTAATTCTGAATATCGGTATTTTGAAATTGAACAACTTAACACGTCTAAAAACATTTGAAGTAATTACGACGATATATATTTTTATTATGCAAATCCTTAAGCGGGCAACATTGAATTTTAATCGTTTTGTTTTTAAAAGTTGAACGTTTTATTAATAAATCCGTGTAAGCCTGATATCTTTCCACCTCCTTCACTTGGATTTTTAAACGCATACCTAAGACAACGATTTTCAGAGATCAATATAAGACTGGTTGATATAGATGCCGCTCTTGAATTAAAAGAGCATGAAGGGCCCTTTGATATTATTGGTGTGACGATACACTCCTTTGCATTAGAGAATGTCAAATCTGTTTTTTCAAGATTGAGCACTCTCTATCGTAATTCCTGGTGGGTTGCCGGTGGGCATCATGCAAGTGCCCTGCCGGAACAAATGCTGAAACTGGGATTTGACCAGGTCGTTATAGGTCCTGGGGAGATTGCGTTTGAAGAAATAATAAAGGGGAACAGGGAGCAGAAGATCATTGGCAAGATGCCTGATGATTCAAATTTACTATCTTTTCCGGATTATACAGGTCTGAAAGGTTTATGGACCCTGCCTTTACATCAGGGTGGCAGGGCACTGCCTGTAATTTCATCCAGAGGTTGCCCTTTTAACTGTGATTTCTGCGCTTCAGCTAATTTCTGGCATCGCAAAAGTTTTGTTCGAAAGCCGGAAAATGTTATTGAAGAAATAATGTACTATTTAAAAAATGATAAGATGGATTCATTTATGTTTGAAGATGACAATTTTACATTAATTCCTCGCAGGGCTATTGAGATTTGTGAGGCCATTGAGACAAGAATCAGACCTTATTATTCCAACTTAAAGTGGCAGGCCGCATCAAGAGCGGAGTCCTTAACCAATGATGATCTCTGCCATGCATTGGTTAACGCGGGTTGCACTCATGTCTGGCTAGGGATCGAATCGGGTTCCCAGACGATGCTGGAAGGTTGTGCAAAAGGGACAACAACAGAAAAGATGCTTGCAGGCATTATGAATGCTGAAAGGTATGGTTTGAGAACAGTAGGCCAGTTTATTGTGGGACTTCCCGGAGAGACGGAAGCAACTATTAAAGAAACCGAGGAGTTTATACTGAAATCTAAAATGTCTGTTATCATGGTCAACAAACCCTGGATTCTGCCAAAGACTAATCTGCACACTCTGGCTTTAAATACGGGCTTTAATGATGAGATTTATTTTGATAATGTTCCATTTTATACAATAGAAACAGCAGGAAAGATCCTTGATAAATGGGTTGAGCAATTACATAAGGCGTGGTTGAGAAGTTTGAGTGAAAGTTTCCCAAAGCGTTTTTATTTAGAGAAAAATATATATCTATATGAAAATTCGAATGTAGCAGCTGCGGCAATAGAGATAGCCAAAGGCCTTATGGAAACAAAACAATTTAATGAGGCGGTTGAATATTTGAGTAAAGCCTTATCTTTCCATGAACAATCATCAGGAACTAATGAATCTGTAACAGCTGTAACAGCTGAAGAACTTGCAAAATGTTACAAAGAATCAGGACATTATAAGGAAGCCGCTGAATATTTTAAACAGGCATTTCAGTATTATGAGCTATATTATGGTATGGGGAATTCATCTACTCGCAAAGTACTAGCTGAATTGGTTTATTGTTCAATGAGAATCGAAGGAATAGGTACGGTTCGCAAATATCTTATAACCGATTTGATATTGATAAAATGTATACTGAAATATTTTAAGAAATTAATAAGGAATGGAATCAAAAAATTTTTAAAGTAAGTGAAAAGTAGGTTATATTGCAAGAGTTTAAGGTTGGGAAGCACACGTAACGGAGGTCTGAGATCAGAAGCCGGAGGTTAGAAACTGAAGGCAGG
This sequence comes from Candidatus Scalindua sp., assembly GCA_018670825.1. Classification (GTDB taxonomy): domain Bacteria; phylum Planctomycetota; class Brocadiia; order Brocadiales; family Scalinduaceae; genus Scalindua. The sequence continues at coordinate 52,046 of JABHIW010000132.1, forward strand.
TGACAGGCAATTTCTGATTTAGAAATTTGAACTTACAATTCAGGCTTCAACTTCCAAAACGCACTTGAAAGAAACTAAGTTATCTTTGTGCCCTTTGTGACTTTGTGTGAGGGTTCATATTTAAATGTCTTCGAATAATAAATTAACGGCCGTAATTCTTGCTGGTGGGTTGGGAACGCGTCTCCGTCCGGTAGTTGGTGACTTCCCCAAAGTACTGGCTCCCATAAACAACCGTCCATTCCTCTCTTATATCCTTGACCAGTTGATATGCTGCGGTTTTTCTCGCGTAGTTCTCTGCACGGGATACGGGGCAGACAAGGTCAGGGCCACATTTGGTGATTTTTATAAAGATCTTTCGATTATGTATTCGAGAGAGACTGTTCCCTTGGGAACTGGCGGGGCACTTCGGAATGCCATCCCATACGTAAAAGATGAACACATTCTTGTGATGAATGGAGATTCATACATAGACGTAGACTTGAATACCTATATAGAGTGGTATTTTCAGAATGACATTATTGTTTCATTATTATTAACCATGGTGTCCGATACAGGTCGTTATGGAAGGGTGGACGTGGATGGGGACGGACTTGTTAGCCAATTTGTGGAAAAAGGTGAATCGGCCATACCAGGATGGATTAACGCCGGGATTTATATTTTAGAGCAAAGCCTGTTTTTACAGACACATACAGGAGGATCATTTTCTCTGGAGCATGATTTTTTCCCAAAGTTTGTAGGCAAGGGTTTGCGTGGTTTTCAGTCTAAGGGTGCGTTTATTGATATCGGAACTCCTGAATCCTATGACAAGGCAGATCAGTTTTTTAATATCAAAGAAAATTTGGAATCTGATGTTAATAAAGATGTTTAACACGAAAAAGGTTTTAAAATTTTAGGAGGTAATATTTTGAGAATTCTTGTTACAGGCGGATTAGGTATTGTAGGAAAAGGCCTTACAGAATTATTACGAAAATGTGGACATTACGTTGTTTGCTGTGATCTATACCATCAACCTGACGAAATAGGTTTCAGTGTTGGGACTGATATCAAAGTTCCCCTTTATGCCCGTTGTGATATAGGAAAATTTCAGCAAATCGAAAGGGTTTTTGATCGAACGGGACCTTTTGATTTTGTTTATAATTGTGCTGCTGAGTTTGGCAGGTGGAATGGAGAGGATTTTTATGAGACGCTCTGGCAGACCAATGTGATTGGAACAAAGAATCTTATTCGTCTTCAGGAACGTCTGGGTTTTCATTTGATTCATTTCTCATCATCTGAAGTGTATGGTGACTGGCCGGAGCTTATGACTGAAACAGTAATGGATGAATACGAAATAAAGCAAATGAATGATTATGCCATGACTAAGTGGACAAATGAGATGCAAATTCGCAACTCTGCTCTCCAGTACGGTACAGAAAGTGTTGTGGTCCGTCTTTTCAACACCTATGGTAGTGGAGAATATTATAGCCCTTATCGTTCTGTTAATTGTCGTTTCCTGTACTATGCACTAAACAATCTACCGTGGACGGTTTACCGTGGTCATTCACGGACATCAACATACATTGCTGATACAACCTGTACTCTGTCCAAAATAATTGAGAACTTTAAGGCTGGTGAGACCTACAATATCGGAGGAAAAGATCTTCATACTATAGAAGAATTATCCGATATTATTATCAAGGTTACAGGTGCTGATCCGTCCCTGGTTCAGTATAAGGAATCAGAAATACTCACAACTAAGCGAAAGGTTGTGGATATTTCCAAGTCTATTCGTGATCTGGATCACAAGAATAGTTACACTCTCGATGAAGGTGTGAAATTGACAGCGGAATGGATGCGCAAGGTTTATGAGATTAAATAAGAAAAATCCAGTAATCACGTTTAAGAATCGATCAACTTCAATGTAAATTTAAATCAGTTTACTAAAGATTAACTAATTAATAATGTCTCTTGAAATCTTACACGTAGTTGGTGCCAGACCTAACTTTATGAAAGTTGCACCAATTATTTCTTGTATGAATAACTTTCCGGATTTAATTGAACAGAGAATGGTGCATACAGGTCAACATTATGATGATAATCTTTCAAAGGTTTTCTTCCAGGACCTGGATCTTCCAGAACCTGATGAATATCTTAATGCGGGCTCTGGTACTCATGCTGAGCAAACTGCAAAAATAATGATAGCTTTTGAGCCGGTATTACTTAAATATAATCCGGATTGGTGTTTTGTGGTTGGTGATGTAAATTCGACTCTTGCCTGTGCCCTTGTATGTTCAAAAAGAGGTACAAAAATTGGACATGTTGAGGCGGGACTTCGCTCTGGTGATCGAACAATGCCTGAAGAGATAAATCGTCTTTTAACTGACCAAATATCAGACCTTTTATTCACTCACTCTAAAGATGCTGATTTAAATTTAATAAATGAAGGCATAAGCCCGGAAAAAATCAGATTTGTTGGCAATGTCATGATTGATACTCTTAAAAAAATGCTTCCTAAGACAACGGACAGGAAAATCTTAATGGAGCATGGCATTGAGCACAAAAAATATATACTTGTGACACTACATCGTCCTTCAAATGTAGATGTCCCTGAAAAGTTTGAAGAGATCCTTTCTGCTTTGTCCGTATTAAGCCATAAATATACAGTTATATTTCCTGTTCACCCAAGGACACGCCTTAAGGTGTCTTCCGCTAATATAAAAGAAAATCTTTCAAGAATACATTTTATTGAACCCGTTGGATATTTGGATTTTTTAGGCCTGATGAACTCATCAGCGCTTACTTTAACTGATTCCGGAGGGGTGCAGGAAGAAACTACATATTTGGGTGTACCATGTCTTACCTTGCGTCAGAATACAGAACGTCCCGTAACTATTGAAATGGGTACCAATCAATTAATTGAAACTCGTCGTGATTCTATTATCAGGGCCGTTGAATCGAGAATGTATAAGTCCAATATTTCTACATCGATTCCTGAACTTTGGGATGGTTACGCAGCACATCGCATTGTTAAAGAAATTTTAAACTTTAAGAAAGACTAACACTCTTTTTTTTATTGACCAATTTTAATAAAGTAACTGATTTGTCACATAAGTGACCATTATTACTTCCGGTTAGCAGAGCACTCCCACCCTTGGAGTGAGAGTGGTGTCTGAGGAAACTCTATCTCAGCCCTCAAAGCCATTGATCGTTCCGAGGAGATGTACTCTACATTCCGTACAATTGGAATTGTAACCAATGCAATTCCTTCTATGTTACTCTAAACGTACAAAAAACAGATTTTTTGATCAGATAAACGTCTGAATGATAAACGCCAGAACGCTTGATGAACTGGTGGTCACTCTGGCTCCAGAGTATATGAGTGATATTGCTAATTTGAGGTTTTTAAGTATTTTACCGGAATATGTACTTCTCATTCATTTCTTTGCTTGAGTTGACGTTATTGGTCACTGGTGGCGTATTATTGTTTCACAGATGGGGATACAGCATAGCTCATGCCTTGTCGTTGGCAATTGTTGTTACCTTGCTGACGCTTTCGTTGACTTTTCAGATAGCCTTCCTGCTGAGAATTCCCGGATTATCCTTCCCGGTTGAGGGGGTATTGTCTATTGGTGCTCTTTTGTTGATTTCCAGAGAGCGTCAACGACTGGCGGAAATCTGTACATCTCTGTTCAGATTTATGTGTTGCCATCGTGTGATGAGCGGTGTTGTAGTTTTATGCATAGCCTATTTAGGACTGCAATCTATCGTGCTTCCTGAAGGTAATTACGATTGCATGCGATACAATTTGACACGCGTACTGTTATTTCAGCAGGAACGCAGTATGCTTCTCACAAATGTTACGGAGTATCATCAGGCAGTTTTTCCGGTTGGTGGGGATATCCTTTCTCACCTGTTTCTTCGTTATTATACAGACTATGGCCTTGCAACGATCAGATTAATGTCCTTCTTGAGCATCGGCTTCGGCTCATATGCTCTGTCTCGGAATCATGCATCTTCACACGTTGCCTGGACAGTAATGCTTATAGTCATCAGTTTCCCTTTGTTAGTTCGGCAGGCAACCGGAACAAAGCCGGATATTCTGGCTACTTCGGTAGTTGTTCTGTGCCTTTTATGTGCAGAGAGACTGTTGAACCGTCCCAATTTACGAGATGGATTATTGGTTGTACTCGGATTGGGTTTTGGTTTGTCAATTAAGACAACCTTTCTAGCGTTCCTGATACCCTTTGCCTTGATGTTTGCATGTCTACTTATAAAACGACATGGTATGGGTTCGATTTTTCAGCTCCTGAAGCGGAGTTGGTTGCCAATCATCTTTGTAGTTCCTCTGGTTCTGGTTTTTTCACAGGTCTGGCTATTTCTTCATAACTATGTTCATTGGGGACACTGGTCAGGGCCGATAGATTTTGTCAATCTTCATAAAAATCAGGACGGTTTGTGGGGCACAGTGGCAAACCTTTCTCGTTATGGAATGCAAAGCCTGCATCTGATGACACCAACAGACGTCCTATCAGAGTGGCTGGGCCTGGGCAAGATCAGTGATATGCTTGAAAGAGTCTACGAACTGGTATTGTATCCTGTGATAGGGGATTCTGGGGCTGCATGGCCTCATAAGATACAGCCGTTTGAACTAAGCAATTGGAACTGGGGAGATGGTGAAAATGCTGCGTGGTTCGGGCCATTCGGCTTTCTGTTAGTGATACCTGCACTGGTTTATACATTGCTGTGCGGATCAGCGTATTTACGTATGGTCAGTATCGTGTTGGTTGTCTACACTGTTGTTCTGAGTTGGCAGTTGTCGTGGATGCCATGGCACTGTCGCTTTTTCGGACCTGTGTTCGTGGGAGGAGCCGGTTGCCTCGGGTATTGGATGGCTCGGTGGGAGAGACGCTGGAAGTTACAGGCAATGCAGATAGTGGCCTTGTCAATACTCGTTTACTGCTGTGTTATCAATCAGGCAAAGCTTTTGGTAGGAGTACCTTTTATGCAAAGTATGATGCAATTTACACTCGTACCGGGACTTGATGAGCAGGGTATATGGGCCAAAACCAATTGGGGTCGTGACCGGCATTACTATGCAAGAAGGTACTACGGAAACAATCGAGTTAATGAGTTCATGCAGGTAGTGAAGCCGAATGCAAGAGTTGCAGTAGTGTCGCAGCATCTTGGCTGGCTTTTTCATTACATGTTGTATCGTCCGGATGTTCAATTTGTCCCGTTGCCCATGAAAGAATCTACCGGTAAAGCATTGAGTACCGATTCGCTTGAAGGGTTTGACTACCTGTTATGTATTAACCGGGAATGTGATGAATTTTTTGTTCCTGAGAAACATGAACTACTTCTGGAGTACAAATCGGAAAAACATATTTGGGAGGTGCCACCTGGGGAGTACATAAGCCCGGGGGGCCTAATCCGACTGTAGTCAGTGGTAACAACTTTGGATTGATAAATGCAGGATTTACTTAGTAAATAAGATTGTCAGCTTAAGTTTTGTTGTGAATTACTTTAATTTTATGTAGGTGTTTTTTGTGTTTCAGAGCCAGATGCCTAACAGAGGACAGATCATGAAGATGATGAAATAAATGAGGTCCCGGGTTTCTGAGTATTGTTGATAAAGGTGTCTCTCAGGTCCGATGAGAGAATAAAATAGATAATATGCAAGAATCAGCATCACGTCTGTTGGTGATCGGTGGTAGCCCGCCTGGGTCAGGCTGTGTGGCAGAGATAATTTTACGTGATATTTGCCTGATTTATCCGTTGTCAAGGATTTTCTGTTTTGCAACAGTGGATCCAAGTTATAAATTTGAGCCTGTCCAAGAGCTGTCCTCAGTACAGGTTTGCATTCAAAGGACAAAACATGAACACGGATATCGTGCTGTGGGCGGCCCAATTGGAAGTTTAACAGCCTTTGCTGCCAGTAGTTTTTCGTTTAGGTGGCATGTAAAAAAACTTGTCAAGGAAGCAGTGTTGTTTGGCAGGAAACATCACATTGACAAAGTGTGGATGATTCTTGATACAACTACTACCATCGCCATGGGAATGGATGTTGCCTTGGAATTGGGAGTACCATTACTTTCTAATGTGTGGGACCCTCCAGAATCCTTTTTACAACAAAGACGAATTGACCGATTTTCTCGCTCCCGTTTAATCAAACGATTCGGTGAGACTTTACGTCTTTCGGAGAAAGTGGCGGTAGTTTCGGAAAGCATGCAGCAGGACTATGAGCAGAATTATGGTGCAAATACAATAATCATGCGGCATGGAATACTTCCCGTTCAGCAATCTGAAAAAACAAAATTATCTTGTATTGACAAGAATATTGTAATCGGTTTTGCGGGTGGGCTCTATGCGTATAGCGCCTGGAGTTGCCTTATGGAAGCGCTTACTTTGAATGATTGGAAATTGAATGGGAGAAATGTGATTGTTCGAGTTATGGGTGCAGGCTTTTACTTTCAGTCGAAAGAAAAAGCCAATATTGAATACCTGGGATGGCGTTCAATGTCGGAAGCAGTTAAATTGCTTGCTGATTGCGATGTTAATTATCTACCTTATCCTTTTGAGTCTTCATCGTATTACATGGTAAAATACGCTTTCCCAACGAAGCTTAGTACATATGCGGCAACCGGCAGGCCGGTCTTCGTTCATGCTCCCGAATATTCTTCTTTACACCGCTTTTATAAAAAACATCCTGTCGGTATATACTGCAGTTCGTTAGAGCCTTCTGAAGTTATTACTGGTCTTGAAAAGTTGGTAAGTAACAAGGAGTTTTACGCTGAAATGTCAAATAAGATGGTAGAGATGGCAAATGGTGAGCTTAGTTTGGAAAATTTTCATAAACAATTTGCAGAGTTTGTTGGTATTAAGCGTAATACTTTGCTTACAAAATAGGATTGCCAAGTTCAATGAGGAAGTGCAACACATAGGATGATGAGAAATACAAGCTAAAACCTGCGGCTACTAAATATAGAAAATAAAATCACTCAATTTAGGTTTCCGTTAAATATTAGCTATCTGATGTACTATTTTGAGGTAAGAATTAAAGATGTTAAAACTTAACATAAACCTGGCAGTGAAAGTCTTTGCGATCTGTGTTGCATTACCGATGTTGTCGGGAATAGCTACCAAGATATATTGGTATTTGCAGATGCGGACAGGTGTAGATGGTCCGTATTTTCTTTATTATTCCGGTTCGTTAAGGACAGCGTTTTTTATTTATCTGGCCTCACCTGTATTATTCATAGTGCTTATATGGGCTGTAAATCAATCTGCGGTCATCAGGAAATGTTTACTATCGCCAAGAATAAGATACAGTACGTTGTGGCTGGGCCTTATAATAGCCATAGCTTTTATTTTACGAATAATTACGGTTTTCAATGTAGATCACACACCACCACAGCCACCATATGTAAGTGATCAGGGTTGTTATTATGGAAGCGCGTTAGGCTTTATTGCAGGTGAATACCCGATGCTGTTTTTCAGCCGTGGCCATGTCGGGCTTCTATGGGCCCCATTATTCATGCTTTTTGAGAATAATGTGCTGGCGGCATTGTTATTAAATGTTGTCACGTCAACACTCACTGTCTACCTGGTGTATAGAATAACTACGATGGTTAGTGGTCAAACCTGTATGGGCTTGATCGCAGCCGGACTACTGGCGGTGTATCCATCACACGTGATCTTATGTCGAGAACTGATGACGGAAACTCCATTCACATTTTTTATGGTTTTTGCCCTGTTTTGGCTTATCCGATTTGGGGTAATGAGTAGTTTGCCTCAATATTGGATAAGTAGAAGGTGGATATTAGATGTTTTTTTATGTGGTATAAACCTGGGAATCTGTCATTGGATAAGACCCCTGGCAGTGCTGGTGTGGATGGTGGCTATAGTATGGTTAATTATTATAGTAAATCGTAAGGTGGGCTTGTCGCTGCGCCGCTCTCTTATTGCAATTGTTGTATTAAGTGTTATATTTTATTCTTCGATATTATGGCTGATGGTAGCCAATTATAGATTCCAGGGGGAATTTTCTCCCAGTTACATGGAGGGACGCGGGGTAATTTTGCTTGCAGGTACTCTCAAGCAGAAACGTGGGACTGGTTTGAATAACATGGATCACTTCAAAGAGTTAGGTAAACTTCAGAACGAGGAATTATCAAAAAAAAATGCTCTACCGATATCCATGTATGGGCATAAGGAAGTTCAGAACATTCTTGCAAAAGCGGCATGGCGGAGGATACTCGATTCACCTGTTGAATTTCTTACAATGGCGGCAACCGAGAAAATGTGTAAACTCTGGACCCCGCCTATTATGGGAGATAATCCAGTAAAAATCCTTAACTCTGTTTTCTTCCCGGGAGAAATCCTTAACTCTTTTTTAATATCTTTTACCGTGCTGTCTGCATTGTCGTTATTTGTATGCGGTGTTGAAGATCGTCGTGCGATGTTATTGCTTCTTGCGTTAATGCTCGTTACGGCATGTTCTGCATGTCATTTTATGTTTGAAGCTTTTGCTCGTTATCGCTTTTATTGCGCCCCATGGCTAATTATCTTTTTCACGTTAAGCATGCAGATTATATCTAACAAATTTGGTAAACGTACAATCATACAGTCTGATTTAAAGGATCACGGACATCCTTCAACACAGGTTTGAACAAATTTTTAGATATTATTCAATCCTCAGTATCAACATTTACTGCAATAATAAGTATCTTTTAGGAAATCCTGATGAAATCTAGTGAAGAAGATCTATCTCTTAGGCTTGCCGAGCAGGAAAACAGAAGAACGGTTTATTGGAATAGATTTGACTCTTTTGTAGATTTTCGCATGAATTGGCGAGCGTCTATGATGCGTCATCTTTTTCATATTCTTCCGGGACAAAAAATTCTAGAAATTGGTGCAGGTAATGGGAAATTCACCCGATCCCTTGTTAAAGCTACACGGAGAGAATGCAAGATAACAGCCGTTGTTTTTTCTCCTGAATATCAAGACCAAGTTGAGAAGGAGTTAAATAATAAAGATGTTACGGTTGTATATTTAGACTCATTCCCAGGTTTATTAGCGGATGAGAAATATGATTATGTTATCATAAACCATATGCTGGAAGATCATTTTCGCAATGAATTTCTTTACATTATTAAACAGTTGATCAAGCCGGGAGGCGGACTCCTTTTATTCGAACCCAATCCCTGGAATTGTTATTTTCGTGTCCGAAAGTTTTTCCGGCGTTTGATACCAATAACGTGGGAACGTCCGGGAAATCCAATTTTAATGAACAAGCTTGAGGTTTTCTCGGTCTTGTCTGAAATTGGTTATACCCAAATAAATGTTTTACCATATGATTTCCTTTATTCTCCTATCCCGAGATTCTTACTATGGCCAGCCCAGAATCTGAGTATTATTATGGAAAACTTTCCTTACTTTAGAAATCTTGCTGGTTCACTTTATATCTGGTCACGTAATCCTTCTTTTCAAAATGAAAGGCAGATTACAGTGGATTTGTGCGACTATCAAATGCTTTTTGGGAAGGTTTCATTCGTTATTCCCTGTCACAATGAAGAAATGAATGTTGCACCATTAATAAATGGGCTAATTGCTTTTTATGGTAAATATATTTTTGAAATTCTTATCGTAGATGATAATTCAAAAGACAGAACTGCTGATGTAACAGAAAAACTGTCGAAGATACATAAATGTATTCGACTAATAAAGCGTGTACCACCAAACGGTGTAGGTAGGGCCTTGCGAGAAGGCCTTAAGGAGGCAAAAGGTGAGTATATTTTGATTATGGATAGTGATTTCCAGCATATTATTCCAGAAATGAGAGACTTATTTGATGCTATAGCTGATGGGGCTGATGTCGCTATCGGGTCACGATTTTCTCGTGAATCTGTTTTGGTTAATTATGCTTTTACTAAGATTTTAGCAAATAGAGCTTTTCATATAATAGCAAATATATTACTTGGTAGACATTTTCGTGATATATCTAATAATTTAAAGATTTTTCGTCGTGATGTAGCTAAAAAGCTGGTAATAGAGTCTGATGATTTTGCAGCTAACGTTGAGACCGGTTTAAAGCCTATTTTACTTGGTTACCGGGTAGTAGAAGTACCGATCTCATGGGTAAACCGTTCTATTGATATGGGGTTTTCTACATTTCGAATTTTTAAAACTGGCCCCAATTATTGGAGAATTTTATTACGTTTGGTATGGAGGGGAATCACAAAGCAACCGTGTCAAAGTAAAACGGGATAAATAAAAATGCAAAATAAACATAAAGAAAGAAAATTTTTTGATGAGTGGACAGAATTAAAGGAATACGATGTTTTTACACAATATGGGTATAACACGATAATTCGTGACTTTCAAAAATTAATTGGTAATAGATTATTAAAGGGTTGCAGAGCTATTGATTTAGGATGTGGAACAGGGGCATTTGCCAGGAGATTATTTGGAAATTCTGAGGCTGAATTGTTTGGATTAGATATTTCTGAGAAAGCAATTCAGTTGGCAAACCGAAATGAGGAAAAAATTAACTTCTCGGTTGGCGATATTGAAAATCTTCAGTTTGAAGATAATTTCTTTGATTTAGTTGTGTTTTCTGGTGTTTTACATCACTTTCCAAATGAAGAAAAATGTTTGGATGAAGGATATAGGGTTTTGAAGAAGGGGGGGGTGTATGCTCTCATATGACCCGAATAAGATAAATCCATTTATGTGGCTTTATCGAGACCCTTCTTCACCATTTTTCTCTAAAATAGGCAAGACAGACAATGAAAGACTTCTTTATGCTCAAGATATATACGAGGTAATGAAGAGAGTGGGATACACTCACGTTGATACTCATTGTATAAGCGGCGTCGCTTTTAAGACGTTAGAATCTCAAGTGGGAAAAATACTTTTGCCCATTTACAATATTATAGAACAGTTTATGGGGATTTTACCTTTGTCAAAAAAATATGGTTCTTTTCTTATTTGTTATGGAGAAAAATAGTACTTTTTGAAATTTAAAGATGATAAAGACATGATTTTATTAGTTGTGCCGATCAGCCATACACACTACGTTATGCCTCCAATCGGGTTAGGATATTTAGCAGCAGCTTTGCGACGAGGAGGATTTGATGAAGTTGTCATCCTGGATTGTGTAAAAGAGGGATTATCATTTAATGGTTTTAGGGGTTTTTTGGAGAGGATAAAGCCCCGGATTGTTGGGTTTCAAATCTTTTCATATGATTTCGATTCTGTGGTTAAAAGTATAGAGATAGTAAAACAACTGAATCATGAGACAAAGGTGTTGATTGGAGGAGCTCACGTTTCTGCTACTTCCGCATTGGCTTTGGAAGAAATCAAACAAGCAGACTATGGGTTTGTGGGAGAAGGAGAGATTGGGCTACCCATGTTGGCTGGGAGATTATTGAGAGATGAACAAATACCATTAGAGAATATTCCAGGCTTAATTTGGAGAGAGAACTCCTCCATTCGTGAAAACGCCAGAACTGGGGTTGAAGATTTGGATAGTTTGGGGTTTCAACCCTGGGACTTGATGCCCCCCGCTTCCTATCCTGATAATCCACAGGGAGGATTTTATAAAAGATTTCCTATTGCTCCAATCTCTACTACCCGTGGATGTCCTTATTTATGCACGTTCTGCGGTAGTGGTGTAAACATGGGACATAAGTTACGGTTTCGGAGTATAGACCACGTCCTGGATGAAATGGTTATGCTCCGTAATGATTACGGTGTTGGGGAATTTCACATAATTGATGATATGTTTAATTTCTACAAGGAAAGAGTCTTTGGATTTTGCCAGGGAATAAAAGATAGAAAGCTTGATATAAACTATACATTTCCGAATGGCCTGCGCCTGAATCAACTTGATATGGAAATGCTCAAAATAATGAAAGATACGGGAGCGTATGCTTTTACCGTTGGTATTGAATCCGGATCCCAACGTATACTTGATTCAATGAAAAAGGGCCTGACACTGGAACTTATTGAGGAAAAGGTCAATTTGATAAATTCGGCGGGGTTAGAGCCCAGTGGTTTCTTTATTATAGGCTACCCGGACGAGACAGTTGATGATATAAACGCTACCATAAATTTTGCAAAGAGATTAAGATTGAAACGTGCGCATTTCAGCAATTTTCTACCTCTCCCCGGTACTGAGGTTACCCGTAAGTTAATTGAAAGAGGAGAAATCAGGCGGCCGGATTGGGGGACTTTGTTTTATTCAAAAGTCCCTTATGCTCCAAAGGGAATTACAAAGAAACAGTTGAAGCGATTGCAGCGCAGGGCCTTCCTGGAGTTCTACCTTCGACCACGTATATTGCTGAAATTACTTTCAGAAATCAAGAGTCTTAGACATTTGAAGATGATTCTTATAAGGGCAGTCGATTACCTCTTTAGAGGCTGAGTTTGATATGCTATAGAGACTACCGGATTATGTAAGGATTTTACTCGCAACAAAATTAATATTGGTAGAGTTGAAAAAGATAGGAAACAGATATTAGGCTTTATATTTCAGATAGTAGTAAAATACAGCACGACTTAGGATGGACTATACAGAAACTACCTCATGATATTCTTTCTGATATATATGTCTGGATACATGATAATGAGAGTATAGTGCAAAAAGCAATTATGTAAATCTAGGAGTGTCAAATGGAGATAATTTTAATAACCGGGTCTGCTGGACTTGTAGGTTCTGAAACAGTAAGTTTTTTCTGCGAAAAGAATTTTAATGTTGTTGGGATTGATAATGATATGCGGCGTGTTTTCTTTGGGAAAGAAGCCTCGACCAGGTGGAACCAAAAGAGGCTGGAAGGAAAATATCAAAAATATAAGCATTATGATATTGACATTAGGGATCAGAAGGCTGTTGAAAATATTTATAAAGAATACAATCAAGACATTTCTTTGGTTGTCCACTGCGCTGCGCAGCCTTCTCATGATCAGGCTGCAGATGATCCTTTTACTGACTTCGCGGTCAATGCAAACGGTACGCTTAATCTACTTGAGTACACACGTACTTATTGTCCTGAGGCAGTATTTATCTTTTGTTCCACCAACAAGGTGTATGGGGATACTCCTAACTTACTACCATTGATTGAACTTGAAACCCGCTGGGAGGTTGATAAAGGGCATAAATATTATAACGGTATTGATGAAGCCATGAGTATAGACCATTCCAAACATTCACTTTTTGGTGCCTCAAAAGTTGCGGCAGATATCTTAGTTCAGGAATACGGAAAATATTTTGGCATGAAGACCGCCAGTTTCAGAGGCGGGTGCCTTACAGGCCCTAACCATTCAGGAGCTGTACTTCATGGTTTTCTAGCCTACTTAATGAAATGTGCTGTTACTGGTGAGTCCTATACTGTTTTTGGATATAAGGGTAAACAGGTGAGAGATAACATTCACAGCTATGATCTGGTGAACGCCTTTTATCACTTTTATCAGAATCCACGTGTAGGTGAAGTATATAACATAGGTGGCAGCCGATACAGTAATTGTTCCATGTTGGAAGCTATCAGGCTTTGTGAGGAGATTACAGATAAAATGCTCAATTGGAATTATTCAGATACAAATAGAGTTGGAGATCATATCTGGTATATCAGTGATGTAAAAAAATTTAAAGGTCATTATCCTGGCTGGAATTTTAAATATAGTGTCAATGATACTTTAAAAGAGATATTTTTAAAAAATAAAGAAAGATGGTTTTAATATTTTTCACTTATTTCTATTTGACTCATTATGCAGATTGACAATTATACGAAGAGTTTAGAAAATAATAATATGTCTTTTTCCCATTTAAACAAAATTGTTCTACCGGTACTAGCTGTATGTATTATGGTCCCAATACTTCTTACCGTGAATAACCGTGGGTTTTATTCTGATGACTTTTATTATCTTTCAAGGGCTGCGCATCATGATATTAGTTATTCTTTTAATGACAGTTTGCGCATGACAGGAGGGATGCGTCCTTTGGGCCACTTGTTAGCCGCTTTACAGTATGAACTGCTCGGTGCTAATAGTTTATCCCATCAATTATGGATGGCGACTCTTCATTTCTTTTCTGCTTTTTGCGTATTTCTTTTCATTCGCAGTTTTTTCAGGCACTGGTTCATTGGATTGTTTGCAAGTGCTACGTTTGCTGTTATACCCTGGCATCTTCAGACAATATTCTGGCCTATTTGTGACATGAACATTGTCTCAAGTTCTCTTATATTACTTTCAGCCTGGTTATTTCTGGGTTATGTTCGTGACTGCGACCATAAAGTACGTTGTTTTGTCCTTTCACTGTTTTGCTACGTTTTGGCAATTCTATTTCATGAACAAAGCCTTAGCTGGTTAGTAGTTTGGCCTTTGTTAGCCTGGGCGGCTGATGAACGAAAGAATTTTAGACAGTCATTGTTATGTTCCTGGCATTATATCCTTAGTGCAGTTTTATTAGGCGGCTTCCTGGTTATATTTTCAACTGGCACACAACCTCAGTCGCAACCGGATACAGGACTTGTCCACATTGTGACTTCTTCGATAATGTTGTTGGGAAAGACTTTAAAAATTCACATTTATCTGACACTGGCGGGGTTGAGGAGTTACCATTTGCCTGTTTTAAAGGAATGGTGGCACATTGACATCTGGAAAATATTTACGTTGTTCTTTGCAATTATAGTTGTCTGGATAATATTCGTAAAAAATGTCTGGCGCGATCGTATATCAATGTATGTCCCTGAACACTTTTGGCGGTGTATCTTAATGGGTGGTGTTATGTTCATAGCACCTATCGGAATATTGGCTTTAGCAGCCAGTCCGTACGTTGAGCATCGCCATCAATACTTTACTTCTATAGGATTTGTTTTTATTTTATCTTGCGGATGTTACGGTATTCTTCCAAAGTTGACGGGGAATTTGTCACGAGCGTTATTCACGATACTGATATGTAGTATAATAACTGTTTTCGCAGTATGTACTGCTACGCGATCGCAGGAATGGGTTGAATCCTGGCGAATACAGAAAAACGTTATAACATCACTCCAACATTTGATACCTTTTCCACCAGAGAGGACTATCATTATCATTGATGATTTTCCACCAAAGATAGGTTTCTCAGCTTATACATATGGCAACGAATCGTGTTTATTGACTTTTGTGTCTAAGGCGTATAATCGTAAGGATTTAAGAGCACATAGTCGTTTCTGGATTGATGAGGAAAATGGGAAAAAATTTGCAGGTATAGGAACACATTATACTACAGATGAAGTAGGTGACCGTCCAATCCTGTTTTTCAGGTATATTCCAGGAAAAAAGAAATTAGTACAAGAGACAGAATACTCTTATCGCACAAGGCATACGGGCTTTCAGGATTAATATAGTAGAAAACGGTATTAAACTAGTTTTAAATTGTAATTTTTTCATTAACAGTTTGCAGACTTTGTTAGTGTGGATGAAAGCATTATCTCCTCATTCGGGGAAAACAGTTAGTTGGGCCGTAATCAACCAATGATTTCTTCCAAGGTAAAAAGAAAGCTTCTTGTTCTCTATTCTTCAGCCTCGGCTGCATGTGGTATTGGCACCTGGATTGAAAATCTAAATGAGACACTTCCTCTTTATGGATGGGATTTGGTCGTAGGGCTTGCCTGGGGAAGAAAATTCAATGATCCACAGCAGGTGGAGCAGTTGCGTCCTCGGTTGTCTATTGTTCGAATGGATGGGCGTACCGGTACGGTAGAAGGTAGAGTACGAGCAATAGAAAAAACAATAAGAACAGTAGATCCTGATATAGTCATGTTGACATGCCTGGATGATGCTTTTGAAGCAGTTCGACGCTTACGTTGTAATGGGCAGTCTTTCAAGTTAATGGTGGTTAATCACGGAAACAGACCTGAACAGGCTGCTTGTCTGCTTCAACATCTTGATTTAATAGATATGGCTATCTGTGTAAGTCGCTTCAGTTTTCTGGCAATGAGCAATGTAAAGGAACACTTTGAAAAGAAAAGGCTGTGCCATGCGCCTAATGCTGTACCATTACAGAACGTTAAAAAAAAAAGAATATTAAACAGATTTTGTGTCGGTTATGCCGGGCGTCTTGATGTTGATAAACGAGCGGTGGATTTACTACCTTTTTTTCAGGAATTAAATAAAATTTGTCCTGACGCGGAATTTTGGGTGGCTGGGCAGGGAGAGAGGGCCGATGAAATTACAACACTTGCCAGCAGATTCCCAGGAAGAGTTAAATATTTTGGTCAATTAACTACACCTGAACTAAATACTACTTTCTATCCCAGTCTGGATGTATTAATTCATTTTTCACCTTCTGAGGCCTGGGGGTATTCTATTGCTGAGGCCATGTCTTTCGGTGCTGTGCCAGTCGTTTCCGATTTTCGTGGAAGAAAAATAGATGAGTTGGTTATAGGACGGCAAACCGGTATGGTCTTTCCTGTGGGAAACGTCAAGGCCGCAGCCGAAGTAGTCAGCGAATTGTTCGAATCACCTGATTATCATCAAAAGATGAGTGTAAACGCACGGGAGCATATTGAACAGAATTATTCACTAAAGAAGTTTGGTGAAGCCTGGGCACAGACTTTAAGTTTGTGCTGCAGCCTGCCTGTTCTTACTATACAAAAGCAAACAGAAGTGAGAAGTGAAAAACGCAGGTGGATGGTGGGAGAAGGTTTTCTGGAAAGTATGCGTAGTTTATTGAGACGGAGAGTCCCTCATGCATCTCCAGGAGAGGAATGGCCTCATTTCAAATGTAAATCCCCATCGTTGCTAAATCAAATCACTGCGATTATGGCAACCCTGTACGAGACATAATGAGAGGTCATATTCTTTTTATTGCACCGTCTGCCTATATCCTCAGTGGTTTGGCGAGCTGGTTAGATTACCTGGAACCGGGACTTCACGATAAAGGATGGAAGGTAACAATAGGTCTTGTGGAAGGGTCGGGATTTCATAACCCCGAGACTTACTTATTGGTGCATCCCCATATCAACTGGATTGTAATTTCTTGTCTTACCGGCACTCCTGAAGGCAGGATTAAGGCTATTCAACAAACTGTCATGGAGTTAAAACCAGATCTTGTTGCATCGGTAAATATTCCTGATGCTTATCCTGCCGTAAACCGTTTACGGGGAAGTAGAAAATATGCACCTAAAATTGTCATGGCAGTTCATGGAATAGAGGCATACTTGTATGACGATATAAAATTGTTTGGTTCTATACTAGACGGTGTTGTCTGTACCAACAGGCTTGCGTGTAAACTGTCAGAAATTATTGGAAATTTTCCGGAAAATAGAATCCATTATGGGCCCTGTGGAGCAAAAACAGTCGATGCTTCTTTTCCTGATGATCATATTAACACTCTTACAATTGCCTATTCAGGTCGTTTAGAGCAGTGGCAAAAACGGGTTCATGATTTACCTGAAATTATTAAAGAACTTGAAAAAATGGGAGTTCCTTTTGAACTTTTAATAGCCGGTAACGGTCCTGAAGACCAGGCACTGAGGAAATCTCTTGGACCGTGGGTGAATAAGAAAACGGTTACTTTTCTTGGACGTTTAAGTTCAGAATGTATGCATGAAAAACTTCATTTACGAGCACATACTCTGCTAATGCCGTCTTTCTGGGAAACAGGGCCCATTGTTAACTGGGAAGCCATGGCAGCAGGTGTTGTAGTCGTATCAAGCCGCTTTGTTGGATCAGGACTTGAAGGGGCGTTAAAGCATGGGGAAAATGCCTTGCTTTTTCCTGTTGGTGATCATAAGGAAGCAGCGATACAATTAAGCAGATTAGTGCGGGAACCGGGCCTGGCTACCAGACTTGCTAAAAACGGTTATCAAATAATCAAGGAACGTTACGATATCCACGTATCAATAAATGCCTGGGATACTGCTTTTAAAGAGATTCTGGATTTGCCTGATCGCACACATAGGGCATTCTTACCTGAAATAAAGGCTCGTGGCAGGTTGGATAATCTGCTCGGTATAAAAATTGCCGAAATTATCAGGGGAAAAATTGGTAAAAAAGTCGTTGCCAATGATGCCGGTGGTGAATGGCCGCATTCCTATAGCGGTACTGAATGTCAGGATGACTCTTTTTGGGGAATTGCTAAAACAGCAGATAGCCCTTGACTTTCATTCTTAATCAAACTCAGAACGTATGCAATCATTGATCGGACTAACCAGTAAGTTATGATAAATAAAATCAGGAACATACTAAAAGGATTGGCGTTGCTCAGATATCCGGAAACAATAAAAGTGTTAGGTGAGATACGACTTCAACGTCTGATTCTGGCAGATATACAAGCCAGATTTCCCAAAGCAAAATTATCAGACAGTATTGAATGGGTGGGATATGAATCCGTGCTCTTTAAAATAGGAGAAAATTCTCAGGTATGTCAAGGTACAGTATTGGCATTTGGTGATGTTGAGAATGGTTTTGGTAAAATCTTAATCGGTGATAATACCTGGATAGGCCAATACAATAATCTACGTTCATGTGCAGACGGCCATATTCGAATCGGTAGAGATTGTCTGATATCACAATTCTGTACCCTGGCGGGTTCGAATCATTCCTTTAATCGTAACAAATTGATACGGGAACAGGGACCTGATAGCAGCCGGCTTGGAGTGACTCTGAAAGATGATGTCTGGCTCGGTTCAGGAGTGTCTGTTATGCCTGGTGTTGAAATTGGTGAAGGGTGCGTTATCGGCGCGAATTCAGTGGTTACCAGGGCAGTGCCGGATTATGAGATTTGGGCCGGCTGTCCTGCGAGAAAGATAGGAGAAAGAAAATAATATGCAACCCGTTTGCTTAAGGACAAACTGGGTTGAAGAAATAAAATATAAAGGCTACGCAAATATTTTTTAACTCCATTGAATTTGGTATATTTCTACTTGTTGTTCTGGCGAGTTACTATCTGCTACCGCATCGGTATCAGAACCTGTTCTTACTCTTTGCCAGTTACACATTTTACTCCTTCTGGGATATACGTTTTTTATCCCTGATTATTATATCAACACTGGTAGATTTTACATGCGGAATATGGATAGATCGATCAAAAAGAGTTGGAAATTTAAGGACTATGAAACTATGTTTAGTCCTGAGCCTCACCACGAATTTGGGTATCTTATGTTTTTTTAAATATTTTAATTTTTTCATAGAAAATACACAATTATTCTTAGCATCGATAGGTTTACCTACCTCCACAAATGTTTTAAAAATTATTCTTCCGGTTGGAATATCATTTTATACGTTTCAGACGCTTTCTTACACAATAGATATATACCGTGGAAAAATTAAACCCATTAAAAATGTTGTAGATTTTGCACTATTTGTATCTTTTTTTCCTCAATTAGTCGCTGGCCCAATTGAACGTGCGGCAAATTTAATACCTCAGATTCAAAACTGTCGTATAGTTACTCAGACACACTGGGAAAGAGGCCTTTATCTGATCTTAATAGGTTTGGTTCACAAAGTAGTTATTGCAGATTCGGCAGGTATTCTGGTTGATATGTGTTTTGCGTCTCCGGAACAGTATACTTCATTACAGTTAGGTATTGGACTTATTTTATATTCAGTCCAGATCTATGGTGATTTTTCTGGATACAGCAAAATTGCTAGAGGATCTGCGATGTTGCTGGGTTTTGATATCATGAGAAACTTTAAGCATCCATATTTTTCACAAAATGTTGCTGAGTTCTGGCAGCGCTGGCATATTTCACTATCATCCTGGTTACGTGATTATCTATATATACCTTTGGGTGGTAATCGTAAAGGTCAGATCCGAACGCACACAAACTTATTCATTACTATGCTGCTGGGTGGGCTTTGGCATGGTGCAAGTTGGAATTTTGTCTTTTGGGGACTTCTACACGGATTGTATCTATCGGTATATAGAATATTTCAGGAGATAACAAATAAATTCCGATCTCATGAGACGTTGTCATCAGACATTAGAAATGAGGAGGATAAAAGCAAATTGTCAGGATTTATTCTAAAAGCTACTAATGGCCGGTCATTAAATCAATTCATAACATTGATATTTAAAATAATCGGCACGTTTCTACTGATAAGCTTTACCTGGTTGTTTTTCAGAGCGAGTGATTTTGCAACTACAACGGCATATTTGAGAGGATTGAGTGAATTTACTATTAGTGGTGAAATATTTTTGATTCCTTTATTTTTTATCTTAATTATATTGCTGTTCATCGATATACCACAAGCTGTGACCCGGGACGAATATATTTTCCTAAAATTGCCAAAACTTTATCAGGGGACCTTTGCTGCGGTTGCCATTACTCTTCTCTTTCTTTGTGGAAATGTACGAGAACCATTTGTCTATTTCCAGTTTTAATTAATCCTTCAGTCTATTCATGTTGTACAAAACTAACACTAAACAATTTAGATTTAATTTGTTTTCTAAAGTGGTTGTCGTAACGTTAGCTTTGCTGTCGTTTGCGGAAATACTGTTACATCTGGATGACGTGCGAAACCATTTGCCGGAGCCAAGACCCTATTATAGTGATAACGTCGAAAAGCGTTTACGTGCATTGAATAATACGATAGCAGAAAAAGGCAAAATTGATCTGTTATTCATTGGCAGTTCAATTGTCAGAACTAATTTTAAACCACTATTTTTTGATAAGAAAATATATGAAAAAACAGGGATACCTGTAGTCAGCTTCAATGGTGGTCTCTCCGATCTGTCCCCTGATCGAGTGCGGCTTTACTTTGAGAATTTTTTTTTAAAACATGCATCACCAAGAATAGTTTTACAAGGTATTCGTTATCCTGAATTGAAGAGTTCATCAGAAGCTGAAGATTATAAGCGATTTCGAAAAGGATGCATAGAACGTGCGTGGTTTAATCAATCATTATTTGGAAAACTGAAAGTTTTTGCTATCGAAAATATCCAGCTGTTGTATTACAAAGGTATGTTGACTGCCGCATTACAACGTTTTTATTCGTTTAATCAGAGTATTATTAAAATAGATACACGTGGATACAATATGCAAGACGGTTCAAATTTGTCTGACGCCAAACGTAAATCTCTGGTAGATGCTGTAGAATCACCCTATTCTGACATTATCTATGTTAAGAACTATCATAAAGGATTCTCGCATTTAAAACGTACTATTGACATTTGTAAAAAACAAGGAATTGATTATGTATTGGTGAATGTTCCGGAACATGGTGATAAATTTCTGAATGCTGAGGGGGGCAAAAGGCTCTATGATTTGTACATTTCTGAATTGAAAAAATTTGCTAATCAGGAATCAATTTTATTAATTGATACAACAAATAGTAACCCTGACAGCTATCGAAATGATAGAGACTACTCTGACTATCATCATATGAGTGTAGCTGGAGCTGAAAGGTTTACAAAAGAGTTGGCATCGGTTATTTCCGTATATCTTCTCGAAAATGGAGTCGTTGCAAAGGATTTTCGTAGAAGTTGTAAGTCCTGAACTAAGCTTTCCGGGAAAGATTTGAATGAGCGACAAAGAAATGTTTATTAGCTTGAATTCACATGTTAGTTTTCTTGAGTTAGCTCTATCACCTTTTATCCTAAAATGAAATGCAATTTTTCCCCCGGTTGTAGCATTGATACATAGCTATATTTTCTATCAGTTGCTTTTCCAGGCAAGAGTGAAATTTAATATAAGAAAATCGTCATAGTATTGATATTAGAATGAATGACTTAAGAGAATTAAAACTCAAGGTTGGCTGTTGGTTACACGAACGTTGGAGAACAGAAATTGCTATTTCTGCACCCGCTCTAGGACAGATTATTGGTTTTGAGTGGCTTGATTTATGCAACCGGCAAGAAAAACTCATGAGAAATAAAGGGTGCAAAGGAAGAATATGTGATTGGGAAGATACTTCACCGTTGACTGTATGTAGAATTTTTCCTGAAGTAGGTGCGCGTTTGTTGAGACGTATTTTAAGAGAATGGCCTATCGGATTTGTTGATAAACCTCATGGGAATCTTAGAAATGATTCTCCTGATGTGAGTATAATACTTGCTGTTGCCGGAGAGGACCGATTGCAGCAATTTCAATTATGTTTGAAAGCACTATACGCTCAATCAGGGTGTTCGATGGAAGTGATCGTTGTAGAACAGAGTTGGGAGCAGCTGATTCATAAACATTGCCCAAGCTGGATACAATACTACCATGCACCTTCTACATCGCCGGATATGCCATTTAATAAGTCCTGGGCAATGAATATTGGTGCGAGCAAGGCGAAAGCAGAGCACTTGATCTTCCATGATGCAGATATGCCGGCTCCAATAAAATATGTGAAAACTGTCAGGGATTTATTGAATTCCGGTTTTCAAGCAGCTCGATTGCCAAGACTCGTTTTTTATCTGAATCCATCTGAAACGGAAGCTTTGTATAAAGGCGGAAGAATTGAAGACGTTAGGTATATTCCGGAGGTTGTTCAAAACTGTAGAGGCATCTCATTGGCTATTCAAAAGAGATCTTACTGGGAAATCGGAGGTCACGATGAAGCATTCTATGGGTGGGGGGGTGAAGATGATGAAATGCTTTCTCGCGTGCATACACTAAGGTTTTATCCCGGCGGGTTTATGCCTTTTGTTCATCTATGGCACTCTTTTGCTTACAATAAGACAAGAGATAGAAATGAGCAATATTTAAGAGAGCGCCTTTCGATTCCAACTGCACTTCGAATAAAGGAGCTTAACCAGAAAGAGCAAGGAAAGGTTTATCCGTCTGCTATGTGAAAATTGGTATCAAATTCCTGAATTTCACATGGTCTTTATATTCTTACGTATTAGAATTCTCTGTACATTTAATTTCCATGGTAAAATTAAAAACGGTTACTTTCAGGCTTGATGGTGTTATTTATTACCGCATTTCTAGAATTGCTTTCCATAATCTCTTATAGGGAAGAATAATGATGAGGGAAATAAATATAGATTGTTACGGAAGATTTCATTTGGACAAAATTTCTGTTGAGGTGAATGGGATTACCGTTAACTTTATTTATAATGATTTAAAGAAAGCCAATTTGCAATTTATGCTGGGTTTGTTTTTTGATTACCACTCACTTAATAGTCGTTTTCTCAGGTACCCTTTCGAGAGAAGAATATGTGTACTATCGGAACCGTTAGCTAGTCATTATTACTACAATAAGAAAAGACTTGTACGGAGATATAAATATATTTTTACTCATGATAAATTGTTGTTAGACAGAGGTGGGTCGATGGTTGAATTACTGTTTGGGACCAACTGGATTGAGGGCCCTGAATTAAAAGAGAGCTTTACAAAACAAAAACTTTTATCATTTATCGGTGCGGTACATCCGGGCCACAAAGGTGGGCATGGTTTCAGGAATAAAGTCGTTGAAAAATTATTAAATAATCCAAAGGCAGACTGCTTTGGAAAAGGAGTTAAGGAGATAAAGGGTAAAATAACTGGATTGGCAAACTACGCCTTTTCAATTGCTATGGAAAATCACCAGCAGGATTATTATTTTAGCGAGAAGATCAACGACTGCTTTTTGTCTGATACCGTTCCCATCTACTGGGGATGTCAAAGTATAGGGCAGTTTTTTGACAAAAGAGGGATAATTATTTTTAACTCACTTCACGAGTTATTAGAAATTATAGATTCGTTGGATATGGATTTGTATTACGAAATGCTGCCGTATGTCAAAAAAAACAAAGAAAAATCAATAAAAAACAAATGGCATAGCCTTCAGGGAATGTATGAACGCCTCGGTCAAAATATTATTGAAAAAATTGAGTTCAAGAAACCTGTTCGTTTCAGGCCTGTGTTTGTGGAAAAAATTGAGAAACTAAACCGAATTATAAGAATACGATAATCCACAATAATTATTTTTCTATACGAACAAATCCTTGCGAATACAAATTAAAAAATTTATTGTCTTGATATTAAAGTTTTCTGCGCGGGTTTTAGCATCCTGTATAAGGAGGTGGCGTTGGGTAGATGTTGAACCTTTTTATGAAATCTTTAAGAAGTATGATTTTTATTTTCTTCCCAAACATTATTTTCTTCCAATACCGGATGATGATGATATGAAATTTGCTTGCGAGTCGGAACTGGTTGGTATTAACATGAGAGATGACTTTCAAATGGAATTTACTCATGCAGTAGTATTAAAATATAAATCTGAATTTGATACTTTTCCTGAATACGAATCAAATAATAATCGACTCCAGTATTTCATGATTAATGGTACGTTTATGACAGGTGATGGGCATGCATATTATTCTCTTATAAGAGATATTAAACCTGCAACCATAATTGAGATTGGTTCTGGTCAATCGACATTACTGGCAAACCATGCGATTGATAAAAATTTCGAGGAATGTACTAAAGATACTTGTCAACTCAAAGTAATCGATCCATATTGTGCTTACAAATTGGAAAAGCTTAAGAGACTAACAGAGTTGAAAAACTGTAAGTTGCAAGAGGTAGGCTTAAACTACTTTCATCAATTAAAATCAGGTGATATTTAGTTTATTGACTCTTCGCATACATTGAAATCTGGTGGTGATGTCTGGATGGAATACTGTGAAATTATTCCCAGATTAAACTCTGGAGTTTATGTGCATATACACGACATATCACTTCCAATGCCCTACTCAACAAGTTATTATCACTCTCATTGGTATTGGAATGAACAGTATGTCTTACAAACGCTTTTGACAAACAATGATAAGCTTGAAGTTGTATGGGCAGGGAATTATCTTTTTCATAAATATCCAAAAGAGATGACAACTGCTTTTTCTCCGGGATACGATATGATGCGAAAGATTTACCCGCAGGCAGGACCATGTAGTTTTTGGATTAGAGTTAAATAGAATTGTTCATGCAATAGGTTAAAATCGGTAGGATGTTGGTTGTGCAGTACAGTCGTTACCCTGAGAAATGTACACGCAACAGAATATGTGGGTAAAAAACTAATAGTAAACTTAATACATGACTAGATGATATTATATTTTGCTGGTTCAGTAGCCATTTCATTAGTGCTTTTCATCACACTCGCCCTTTTCTTTAGAAAGGCTCTTCGTGGACTATGGAGAGACCATGAGTTGTTGAAAAAATCACTTGTTGATTTTCAAAACAATAACTTTGATCGTTACCGTAAGCTTTATGGTGATATAGCAGGTCTCCTTCTCAAAATGGATAACGCAGTTCCTTTTCGAGCGCAGCATGGTGAAGATATAATACTTTGGAATTTTTTTAATAGAAAAATTTCAGGCTTTTTTATTGAAGTGGGTGCATTTGACGGTGATCAAGACAGCAATACGTATGCATTTGAAAAACTGGGATGGAATGGAATTCTTATAGAAGCAGGACAGGAACAATATAAAGAGTGCCTTGCAAACCGTCCTGGGAGTAAAGTGATTCATGCTGCTGTAGGAGGGCCGGACGCAAAAGGGACAATTACATTCCATCAAGTAACCAGTAGCGAAAGGTGGGGTGGTATGCTGTCGTATTTACAGGCAGATAAGAGGCAAAGCTGGCGTACCAATCGAACAGGAACTGCCATTAACAAGGTTAAAGTCCCATATCGTTCATTGAATGATATCTTGAAAACTTGTGATTCAGGGCCAATCGATTTCATAACAATAGATGTGGAAGGTGGGGAGCTTGATGTTCTGAAAGGTTTCGATATTAATAAATACAGTCCACGTGTAATTGTTGTCGAAAATAACAATCGCCATGAACATAATCGGGTAGAGGACTACTTAAAATCTTTTGATTTCCAACTCAAGTCTTCAGCAGGTTGCAATGATTTTTATTTTAAAGAAGGAGATAAAGGTGTTTTGGCATAATAACGGTATTAGTCAAAGTGGAATTTCCTTTGACCCCATAGGGCGGTGAGGCCGCAAAAAATAATATCCGTGGAAATATTAGAAATTATATGAAAATTACACAGCAGTGTAGGGTGGGTGCCTGCCCGAACGGCACAGTCGGGCAGGTTGTCTACCAATTAAACTAATGCGACCTTTTCAGTACTATTGTAACAGGATTGTTCAGGAATTCGATTTACCACCCTGGCTGTTCGGTTATCGTTACCTTCCAATAGTCCATCCGGAAGATTACACAAAGAGAGTACATTCTAAAGATGAAACAAAGTCAACTTTCAAGATTGTCGAACCGGAAACGGTTATAAAGAATGCTTTACCCTGTAATATTGATAATGCGAACAAACTTTGCTTAAAACGATTTGAAAACTATCCTTTTGCATTTAGCGATGTTCCATTACTTGAGGTAGGACCTACCTGGATTGCAACTATATATGACTGTTATATACTCCGGTATCGAGACGAGTGGAAGAATGATTTCTACGCAATCGTATCATCCGATAAACGCAGCATTGCCTATCCAGGTGTCGTATACCGTCCTGAACATGCTCAGTCACTCCGCCGTTCAAAAGAGTGCCGTAATTTTGAAAAAGGGACATGGCTTTTTGGTATGTGGTACAGGAATTATTTTCTATGGCTGCTAACTTACGTATCACGCCTAATGCTTGCAATGGAGACAGGGTGCTCTGATGAAATTCTGTTTCCGGGTGAATCGGCCCTCTCTTCCTATAATATTCGCACTATTGAGAGGCTCAAAATACCAATGAAGAATATCATGCCTTATGATGAAGTGGTCTGGCATGTGGATCGGTTAACACTTGTCCATGATGAACCATTCAGAGGAAACCGATTGCGGGAGTTTCGGGATATTGTAAGTTGCAACTCGCCCCGGCCACCGTGGAGGAAAGTTTTTGTAAGCCGTGAAAAAGCACAGTACAGGCGTTTAGTAAACCAGGATGAAGTTTGGCCGATATTTAAACGGATGGGATGGCAGAAAGTATGCATGGAAGACCTGTCATTTGATGATCAGATTAAGCTCATGAGTGAGACAAGGGCGTTTTCATCTTTGAATGGGGCTGGTTTTGGGAATATTATTTTCATGCCGAAAGGGGCACATGTGTTCGAGCTTTGTAATGAAGAAATCATGAGTGCAAGTTTTTATGCAATGGCGTGTGCAATGGATCATCATTACTGGCTCGGAAAGTCTTTTCTCGTTGGGAAAGATTACAGATATGCTTTTGATGATGTTATCGTAGATATCCATGCCGTTGAGTCTATTTTAAATTTGATCGAATATCAACTTACAAAATAATGTGGTTTTCAAATGAAAGTTAATAATATTGTAATGTTTTTTCAGATAGAGGATTTAAATAACAAAAATTTTGATTTATTAGTGTTTATCCTTGGAAAAATGTTTCATAAGATCGGCTTAAGAAGATATTTACCTACTGGTTTTACATTAGTAACCCGGAAAGTAGTATGGCCGCTTTAATTACATCAATTGATAACCTTGTCAGCTGTATTATTCCAATATATAATAGGTCTCTTTTTCTCCAGGAGTCAGTCGAGAGTGCCCTGTTACAAACTTACCGTCCGATTGAAATAATTATTGTAGATGATGGGTCAACGGACGATACACCTCAACAAATAAAGAAGCTCGTTAGGAATGCCCCGGAAGTGATCAGGTCAATCCGCATCGAGAACAGTGGACCGGGCGGTGCCAGGGAAGCGGGTTTACAAACTTCAAGAGGAGAATTCATCCAGTATCTGGACAGTGATGACTTATTGATGCCTCACAAGTTTGAGATACAGGTAAAAGCGCTTCTTGAAAAGCCAGAATGCGGAGTTGCTTATGGAATTACACGTCTCATTGATGAAAGCGGCCGTGAACTCCAGTGTCCGTATAAGTCAAGTGGAGAAAAAAGAGAGTACTTGTTTCCGGGACTCCTCATGGACCGATGGTGGAATACACACACCCCTTTATACAGGAGGTCAGTGTGTGAGGCTGTGGGGCCATGGACCAACATGAGGATGGGTGAAGACTATCTGTATGATGCGCGTGTTGGGGCTATGGGGATAAGGCTTGTTTTCTGCGATGAAATTGTTTCCTGTCACCGTGATCATGAAAGTGGGCGTCTCACAAGAGGCGTACTGACAAAATCAATTCTCAGGGATCATGTTCGATTGATTCCTAAACTGTTTGAATGTGCCCGGGAAGCAGGTATTCAGAAAGAGTGTAAAGAGATGCAGCATTTCTCCCGCTGGGCGTTCCTGACGGCTAGACAGGCTGGGGCTGTCGGGCTGGTTGATGGTGCAAAGAACTGTTTTGACGTTGCAATGTCCGCTACTCTCACTGAAGACATTATCATGAAAATTATTGGATTAACAGCCAGGATAGTTGGTTGGAGGGTTACCGGCAAGTTGTGTTTACTACGTGACCTGTTAGGTAAAATTAGACTTACCTTGATGTGTTTTTAGCTGAAGGTAGCATTTACCTAGTAACGCTTTAGTATTTGCCAATTTAATTAAATGTTCCAATTTCCTAACAGAATAACGTTAGTTCATTATAGTCGAAAGAAGGCATTTTTATAATTACATGAGAATCTTGTCTCAAACCGTATACACAAAACAGAGAACTAACTTGTCTTTCCAGGGTTCTTTAGTAACTCAATATATTTAACAGAGGGATCAATGAAAATGAAACAGGGTATTGCCGTCATAGGTAGTGGTTATTGGGGAAGGAACATTGTCAGGAATCTTTCTGAAATGGAAGTTCTGCATACGGTACATGATATTAATATTGAAAGGTTAGATTCTATACATAGTGAGTTTCCTTCAATAAATACAACATCCAATATTGATGAGATTCTGGTTTCTAATGCGATTAATGCAGTTGTAATTGCCGCACCGGCAGTAGATCATTATGACCTTGCAAAAATGGCTTTACTATCTGGTAAGGATGTCTTAGTTGAGAAACCTCTTTCATTGAATATTGAAGAGGCCGTAGAGTTGGTCAACATAGCCAGTGAAAAGAAAAGAATACTTATGGTAGGACATATACTGCAATATCACCCGGCAGTAATAAAATTAAGAGAAATGGTAGAATCCGGTGATTTAGGGAAGATCCAGTATGTATATTCAAACAGGTTGAACATTGGAAAAGTGAGGACCGAGGAGAATATTCTGTGGAGTTTTGCTCCCCATGATATATCAATAATCCTGATGCTGTTGGGTGAAGAACCGATTAATGTTACGTCTTTTGGCGGTAGGTATATTACCAGGGGTATTTATGATACCACCCTTACAACAATGGAATTTGGAAACGGTGTGAAAGGGCATGTTTATGTGAGCTGGCTTCACCCATTTAAAGAACAGAAACTTATTGTTGTTGGAACAAAGGCAATGGCAGTGTTTGATGACATGGCAGATGAAAAGCTCTCTCTCTATCCTCATAAAATAGAGTATAAGGGGGGCAAGATACCTGTCGCTCAAAAGGCAGAACAGTATACTGTGCATGTAGAAGAAAAAGAACCTTTAAGAGAAGAACTTAAACATTTTATAAGATGCGTGGAGAAAAGAGAAGAACCCAGAACGGACGGTGAAGAGGGGCTGAAGGTCTTGAGGGTTCTGCAGAGAGCTGAGAGCTGTCTCTCTTCTCCAGATCATCTATTAAAAACTCAGTTTGCTGGAGAAGGATGTTTTGTCCATGAGAGTTCGTTTGTTGATAACGATGTCAAGATTGGAGATGGAGTAAAAATCTGGCATTTCTCACATATACTTAAAGGTTCAGAAATTGGGAAAAACTGCATTATTGGACAGAATGTTATGATAGGTCCTGGTGTTAAGATTGGCGACAGGTGTAAAATACAAAATAATGTTTCAATATACAACGGCATAATTCTTGAGGAAGACGTATTCTGCGGGCCGTCTTGCGTATTTACTAATGTTTATAATCCAAGGGCATTTATAGAAAGGAAAAATGAGTTTCTTCCTACTCTGGTTAAGAAAGGTGCTACTATCGGTGCAAATGCAACAATTGTGTGCGGAATAACTGTAGGGAGATTCTCATTAGTAAGTGCTGGAGCTACGGTTAAGAAAGATGTTCCTGATTACGCATTGGTCGTGGGAGTACCGGCAAAACAGATAGGGTGGGTCTGCCGGTGCGGAGTTACGTTGAAAGTGTTTGACGGTAAGAATTCGACAAGGTGTGAGAATTGCGGAAGTAAGTACGAGTTACAGAAGAATAAACTAACAGCAGTGGAAGAAATGATATAACGTAGAATCTGATCCGGAAAGGATTTTAAATCTGATTATATATAATATACCAATCACGTTAAAATAGGATTATCAAGTGATATTCATAGTCGGACGATACAATGAACTATGCAACCGTCTCTTTACATTTGCTAATATAATTGCTTTTGCTAAAGAGCATAATCACAGAGTTGTAAATATAGCTTTTGGCGAAGAATATAGAAAGTGGTTTCGGGGTACCGAAAAAGATGCCCTATGTCGTTTCCCCTCTGTTGAAACAAGCACAGTTACCTGGCGTAAGACAATTCCGTATGTATTTCGTCTGGCCATATTAATGATGAAATTTTTTCATAAGTATAAAATATTTCCCTCGATCCGTATTGGAGGACAAGGTGCATTTTCCTTTAATGACCCTGAACTTCTTAATATTGTAGCAAAAATTCATCTATCTAAGATCTCCTTCTTTGATGGATTATACTTTATAGACAGGGAGAACTTTATCAAACATGCTGATTTTATACGGGATTTCTTTAAACCAGTAAGAGAAATCGAATGTAAGGTTGAGGCATTTATATCCGATATGAGAAATAATCATGATATAATTATTGGCGTACATATCCGTCACGGCGACTATGAGCAATTCTGTAATGGGTTGTTTTATTACACTGCCGAGGAGTATTGTTCCGTTATGGAGCAAATTTTAGAGTTCTTTCCTGAAAAAAAAGTGGCATTTTTACTATGTTCTAATGCCCATCAGGACTCCAGTGTATTTAAAAATCTGCCGTTTTATATGGGACTCGGCCATTATGTTGAAGATCTTTATGCTCTTGCTTCATGCGATTACATTATTGGCCCTCCCAGTACGTTTACACAATGGGCTTCGTTTTACGGTCATGTTCCCAGATACGTCATTAATTATAAGTGTGAAAAGTTTAATGGTATTCCATATAAAAAACCACAAATAAATGATTTTAGGGTACACCTTTGTGGGTTTGGAAAGTACGGAGAACATCCGTCTTATTAATTCAAGAAAACATAGTTTACGTCTTAGATGAGAAGTTTTGTATTAGAACAGTATAAAGCGTCGATATTAAGGAATTAAGGTAGTAAGCTGGGAAAAAAGCTTCCATAAATTAATACTATGGATAGCACAATTAATAGAGGAACTTTTATGGAAAATGACTTATCAAAATTCAAAAGAACGATTACTTCTCAAAATGGTGAAGATGGTATCATTGCAGAAGTATTTAAAAGAATTGGGACAGAAAATGAATTATGCGTTGAATTCGGTGCCTGGGATGGTAAGCATTTAAGTAATACCTGGAACTTATGGCACAATAATGGGTGGAAAGCGATTTTAATAGAAGGAGGAAAAAGCAAGTTTTCTGAATTAAGTAAATATGTGAATGAACATCATAATGTTACCGCGTCTAACACTTTTGTTAAAATAGAAGGTGAGAATTCTTTAGATTCAATTTTGACACGTCATTCAGTTCCTGAAAGGTTTGATCTTCTATCTGTCGATATTGATGGTGATGATTACTATATCTTTAAGAGTTTGAAAAAATTTACACCCAGAGTAGTTGTTATATAATTTAATGCAACAATTCCACCATTCATGGAGGTCGTACAAGAAACTGGAGAATTTTTTGGAGCATCAGCGCTTGCAATTCTAAACCTTGCACATGAAAAAAAATACCGAATCGTAACGTGTACAGAGACAAACTGCATTTTAGTAAATGATGCTGATTTTCACAAATTGGGAATC
Organism: Candidatus Scalindua sp.; assembly: GCA_018670825.1. GTDB lineage: Bacteria > Planctomycetota > Brocadiia > Brocadiales > Scalinduaceae > Scalindua. Next base: position 83,929 of record JABHIW010000132.1, read on the forward strand.
GTAGAACCACAACTCAAGAATATTTTTCCGGAACATGCTTTAACATATATAGTATCAGCCCTTAACAGTCAAGTATATCTTAGCAAAAGACCATGGCATGTTTATTCTGTTGAAAAACAGTCTGTAGTGAAATTGGTTTACCGTACATTACTTAAGTGGATGCGAGTTAGAAACTCACAGCACTCCAGGCTGACTGATGACAAATTAATACCGATAAGTATCCATGGAGAGAAAAATTTAAATTTGAAGTAAAAAATACATGCAATAATGAAACTACCTGTAAATATTGATTAGTTTTTTGTTGCGAGCCAATTGATAAACATGTAAAAATATGCTGCTGGATTCCTATGTATAGTTGGCTGACAGGCACAGCAGCAAGAGACCCATGTCCAATTGAAAGCAGAGCAGAATGAAGCACAATAATCTGGTAATGTGGGGACTCATATTGACAGGATCATTGCTGCTGTTTGTCGTTTTCGCTGAATACAAGAAACAGGCACTGAAGGAAGAACCCCCTGCTCATCTGCAGAAGGCCATGGCGAACCCGCTAGACAGCCCTGATCTGCCAAATGTTCTGATCATTGGTGACTCGATCTCTATTGGATACACAGTAGCCGTTCGCAGGTTACTTGACGGCAAAGCTGATGTCTTCCGACCCATGACCAACTGCAATCACTCTGGCACAGGCGTACGAGGTGTCAAGAAATGGATAGGGGGCAGGAAGTGGGATGTAATCCATTTCAATTTTGGAATATGGGACACACATTATCTGCATAATGGAATATTGGTTACTGACCGCAGCAAATACAAGACAGAGGATCTGAAATGTAGATACACAACTGAGCAGTATGTTGAGAACTTGAGCAAGATTGTTGCCATTCTCAAGGAGACTGACGCGAAGTTGATTTGGGCCAGCACAACGCCATACGTCTCGTACGGAGAAGACACCAGGCTTCTCGTGGTAAAGAACAACAAGGCTGCCAGAGAGTTGATGGCCAGGGAAGAGGTAACGGTCAACGATCTGTACAATATTGCACTTGCAAATCTCAAGGAATGGCAATCAAAAGATGGTTGCCATTTCACACGTCAGGGATATGAAGAACTGGCCAGGCAAGTCGCACCAACCATATCTGATGCATTAAGCAAGAAAGCCAGGGCCGTAAAACCTGCTACTGTCGACGGACAGTGATTACCGGAGATGTAGCCACAAGGAACTGGAAGCGAAGGATGAGTCCACACCTTAGCTCAACCATTAAATCCATGAACACCAATATGTTTTTTGGTCTAAATCATTTTTACTAAGAAGGTGGGGATGAGTGGTAAAAAAAAATTTAAAATTAAATCAGTGGCTGATAGATCCACAGCTTGATAGTATCATTTCTTCTCAGGGTCAAATAACATTGAGAAAAACAAAGGAAAACCGCTAATAATTACTAATCAATGCGGTGTGGGAAGTTTTTAACAGAATTAAATATGTTTTTGTAGAAGGTGGGTTTAATTCTTTATGTCGGATTACCATCCTGGCATAGTATTGTCTCATTTTTGTATAAGAGAGGTTTCCACCCTGTTACAATGGTTGGTTTTTGCCTCTCTCCTGATGGTGAGCTTCTTCAGGGAGATTTGCTGTTCAAGAGTAACCGTTCGCACATCTAAAGCCTTTTTTATTTAAAGAAGTGGCAACATACAAATTCAAATGAAGACATCTGTATCTGTAGTAATGAGCGTTTACAACGGCGCTGACCATTTGGTTAAATCTGTTGAAAGTATTCTGGTACAGGAAGGAGTAGATTTTGAATTTGTCATAGTCAATGACGGATCTACAGATGAGTCAGGAAAAATCCTGGAAGAATTTGCCAGACGTGATAACCGGGTCCATGTTATTGAACAGGAAAATACGGGACTTACAAAGGCATTGATTCGTGGATGCAAAGAGGCCCGAGGAAAATATATCGCAAGGCAGGACGTGGATGACGTGTCAATGACAGGAAGACTTAAAGCCCTTGAAAATATTTTAGATTGTAATAAAGATATGGTCCTGGCGTTTTCCTGGACAAATTGTATTGCCCCAGACGGTGAGATCGTCAGACGTATCAACACATCAGATGATATTGAAGAAACAACCAGAAAACTTCGGGAAGAGATGATTGGAGTGCCCGCGCATGGAAGCGTTATGTTCCGTAAGGATGCGTATAATCAGGTTGGTGGCTATAATAAAGAATTTTACTATGCGCAAGATTGTGATCTCTGGCTCAGAATGGCATGGGAAGGAAGGATAGGATGTGTTAAGGAGTACCTGTACAATTTGTGCCTTAGCCCGGAAAGTATATCATCCAGCCGAAGAGGAATCCAGGGTCAGTTTACCCGGCTTGCAAGGGACTGCTACCTAGCCAGAAAACTTAATAAGCCGGAATCTACAATATTAGAGCGTGTTTCTGTATTAAGGCAGCATGCCATCAGAAACAAGGCAAATAGTGCAACTTCCCGCGATATCGCCACTACCTATTTTCTCATTGCATCGGGACTGGAAGAGCAAAACAATTATCATAAGGCAGTAAATTTTTATTTAAAGGCAATCAAGTCTTATCCATTTCATTTTCGAGCCTGGAGAGGGGTAACGTTTAACGTGATCAAAAGATTGACATCCTTGTAAAGGTACAACTTCTTCTTAGCGTTGTCGTCTTTTGTTACTGCAGAGTACTGTGAGAATGACTCATCACCTGGTTCTTCTTTTCACGTATTTGCAGCTTTTTAAAAGCCAATCATGAAAATTTTATTTGCTGCAGATGTTCCACCCGATCCTGATTCCGGTGCTGCCGGGACTGAATTGCAGACCATTGCAGGGTTACGCCGACTTGGGCATGAAGTAGATGAAATCTGGGCTCCTGACCTTGGCCGTAGAATTAAGCATGGCAACCTGCACTATCTTCTGGAATTACCTTTTGCTTATAAGAAAGTTATACGTCAAAAATGTTTAGAGAAGGCTTATGATGTTGTTCATGTGAACCAGGGACACTGCTACCTTGCTGCGAAAGAACATAAAGCTACAAAACGGCCGGGTGTTTTTGTATGCCGCAGTCATGGCCTGGACGATCACATGGAAAAAGTTTTGAAGGTATGGAGGAAGAGACTTGGTATCAGTAATAGAAATTTGATAAAGACATTGCCCGGCCGCATCATAGACAGATTTCTTGACAGACATATTAAACTGGCAATTCTTTTTGCTGATGGGTTTATTGTCAGCAGCTCTTCAGATAAAAAATTCCTGATTGATTTTCATGGCCTTTCTGATGAAAGAGTCGCCTGTATCCATCAGGCTCCGGCAGAAATATTCAAACGTACGCAAACAGGTACTTTTACCCATGAGCGATTGAAGAACCTGCTATATATTGCCAGCTTTCACTACGCAAAATCTCCGCATACGGTTGCTGCAGTTGTAAACAGGCTCTTTGAGAGGGGAGGTGGATTTAATTTTACCTGGGTGTGTCAAAAGGAGGACCATGAACAGGCGGCTCGAATGCTTTCTGCTGATGCTCTGAATGCTACCCGATTTGTTGGCTGGACTACACAGGAAGAGCTTATGGAAATCTATAATAATAATGGGGTCCTCTTGTATCCTCCGCTTTTTGATGGCTTCGGCAAGGTATTCCTGGAAGCAATGGATAGAGGGCTTTGCGTTATCGCAACAAAAACAGGTGGGATGAGAGATATTATCGATGATGGTAGAAACGGTTTTCTGGTAGAATTCGATAATCCCGGCCAGATTGTTGACAGGATCTTATATCTTTTGGAGAACAGTACAAATGGAAGAGATATTTCTCAAGCTGCGGTAGAAACAGCTGCACGTTACTCATGGGACCGTGTAGCAGAAGAAACCGTATCATTCTACGAAAAACTTCATAAAATAAAAATGTAGCAATGAGCCTTATTTAATTATAAAAGTAAAACCTTTATTGCCGGTTCAATCTTGAAGATTGAACCACACATTAGAGATGGTACTTTGTGAATAAGAAACTAATATTCAAATACAAGGAGCTTGTACGTTTGATTATGGCAAGAATGCGGGCTCACCTTGTTAAACTTCAAGGCGCTCGCGTTGGTAAAAAATGCCTGATGGGAAGTGGAGTCAGGATTGACCGGCCATGGACAGCCAAATTCGGAATTCGTTGTGTGTTCGAACCGCAGGTCTGGATTGATACCGTATCAGATAACGCCAGTTTTCAGGTGGGCGACTACACATTCATGGGACGAGGCGCTCATGTTTTCATTTCAGAAAGGGTTTCCATCGGATCAAACTGCCTGATCGGGGATGGTGTAATTATCAGTGATCACAAGCACAACATTGAAGCCGGAAAACTTATCGGTTTGCAGGGATGTACTTCAGATCCAGTGGAGATCGGGGATGATGTGATGCTCAGTGTCAGATGCATTATTTTGCAAGGTGTTAGTATCGGAAAAGGGGCCGTTGTTGGGCCCGGTGTTGTGGTTACCGGCAATATACCCCCATACAGTATTGCTGGTGGAGCACCTGCCAGAATTGTTGGAAAACGATGAGTCTTTGGTTCTTTATTCTCGAATTCAGATTTTAATAGATTACAATAATGGAACAGCACCGTCGGTACGACAATCTTAACCGCCTGAAGAAAAAAATTGATGAGTTAATTCAGAAGGAGAATTTTGTCGAGGCCTGTCTGAAACTGAAGGAACTTTGGAAAGACTGTCCGTCGCTGGCCGTAGCCAGGTTTGTTTCGAATCGCTTCACAGCTCTGCAGGGCCACACAGAATTAATGCCTGTTCGGATTGCTATTCTGCGGTCGTATACACTGGAACCTGCAGTTGAAATCTTGAAAGCGGGGGCATTTGCAAGTGGTCTTGAACCGAGCGTTTACATTGGAGAGTTTAATACATATGCTCAGGATATTTTCGATGAAGGGAGTGAGCTTTACGGGTTTAAGCCGGATGTTGTTTTCCTTTCAGTTTTAACACGTTCGATTGCACCCTCTCTCTGGTATGACTTTTCGTCACTGAAAAAAGAGGAGATAGAAGATTCTGTTGGAAAAGTCGTAACTACTTTAGAAAACCTTGTCCGACAGTTTCGTTCTTGCAGTCATGCGCACCTGGTCATTCATACCATGGATATGCCGTTAATACCATGTTTTGGTCTTGCCGATCTGAAAGCCAGGCCGGGACAGAAAGGAACTATTCGACGAATAAATCAGGCTCTCTCTGAATTAGCGACTAGTCATGAAGGTGTGCACATTCTGGATACGAATGAGATGATCGCATCTTGCGGCAATCTTGCCTGGGAAGACAGGGAAAAGTGGATTACATTACGTTTACCGTTGACTGCAACCGCTTTAGCAGTTATGGCTGATGGATGGTTACGGTACTTGCATCCACTTATGGGAAGGATATGCAAAGTACTTGTTTGTGACCTGGACAATACACTTTGGGGCGGAGTGATAGGAGAAGACGGTTTCGATGGAATACAACTTGGTGATGAATACCCTGGTGCTGCTTATCAGGCACTTCAAAGGGCCATACTGGATTTGTATAACCGCGGGGTAATTCTTGCCATTTGCAGTAAAAACAACGAAGAGGATGCTATGGAAGTTATCAGAAAACATCCCGGAATGCTGCTTCGCCCTGAGCATTTTGCGGCACAGCGTATTAATTGGAATAACAAGTCCAGAGGGATTCAGGAAATAGCGGAGGAACTTAATATTGGTACCAGTGCTTTGGCTTTTTTAGATGATAATCCTAACGAACGGGAGCTGGTATGTATGCAGATGCCGGAAATAACCGTTATTGACTTACCGGATAACCCCGTGGAGTTTGAATTGATTTTGCGACGGCAACACGTCTTTGAACGAATCAGTCTTACCGAAGAAGATCTGAATAAAGGTGAATTATACGCCCAACAGCTTAAGCACTGGGAACTCCAGAGAAACACGGTAACTATCGAAGAGTATTTGCAATCACTAGAGATGGAAATGGAAATAGTTTCAAACAGTGAAAAGACTCTGGAAAGAGTAGCCCAGCTCACACAGAAAACGAATCAGTTCAACATGACTACAAAACGTTACAGCATTCAGCAGATTAAGAAGATGGTAGAGGATCCGGGATGGAGTGTCTTTGCATTTCGTATTCGTGACAGGTTAGGTGATAACGGAATAGTGGGAGTGACGATTGTAAGTCACAAGGGAGAAGAATTTGAGATCGATACGTTTTTAATGAGCTGTCGCGTAATAGGACGCACAGTGGAGACTGCTATGCTCGATATTGTTGTCGGTGAGGTAATAAGACAGGGAGTTAACCGGATAACCGGATGGATATTTCCAACCAAAAAAAATATACCTGCAAGAGATTTTTACCGGAAACATGGGTTTTCACTGGTGGAAGAAAAAGAGGGTGCAGTGAGGTGGGAATTAGGGCTTTCTGATAATAAAATTGAATGTCCACAGTGGATCAAGGTTGTTAAAACTGAACAGGAAAGAGGAGATGGCAGAATCAATAATCAGTGAAGTTATAAGTATTTTCAGTGATCTATTCAACGTGAGCCCGGAAGAGCTGGGGCCGGAGTCCTCACCGGATACTGTGGAAGGCTGGGATTCTCTTCAACAGGTAAATATTGTACTCGATGTTGAACAGAGGTTTAACATCACACTGTCTCCTCCGGAAATTGAGGAAATGTTGACCGTTCAGGATATTGTTGGCATCGTCAACAAGAAGATGCGGGATGTTTAATTTATTGTTCCATCTTTTGAATAAATCTATAACTTTAAAGAATTGTAAAATATTTGAGCCATTGATATACTCTTTATATGGTTTTTTAGATTACCTGTATAGAAGAATGAAATGTGTAATGATAGATTTTATGATAGTTACGTGAAAAATTTTATTAAATTTATTTAAGAAGTATTGAATTGAGATCGATATAGAGTCGCTTTTATGTTAAAAAGTATTCAGGTTCATTGGTTGTTACATCGGATGGGGCTTCAGAAAGTGCGTACACACACGAGGCAGGTTGAGCACGAGGTTCTCGAAAGATATGTACAAGGCCAACGACATATTGTGGAACTAGGAGTATTCGAGGGGGCATCTTCACTGATGCTTCGAAAGGCCATGGCTGTCGATGGGAAACTGTGGTGCGTAGACCCCTTTCCTCGCGGCAGGTTTGGCATCTCCTATCAATACTTAATTGCTAATCGGGAAGTCAATAAGTCAACTAACGGCACAGTAGGATTTGTCCAAAAGTTAAGTCATGAAGCAGTAAAGGGATGGCAGGAACCGATCGATTTGCTTTTTATTGATGCAGATCATTCTTACCAGGCGGTTCGTAGAGATTGGGATGATTGGTCTCCTTACGTGAAAGCAGGAGGCATCATCGCTCTCCATGACAGTCGAACCCTGAAATACCCGGGCGTTCTCAAACTCGTAAAGGAAATTACAGCCGATGAGGGTGCTTATCGAAACGTGGAGGAGGTTGCTACTTTAACAGTATTTGAGAAATTAGCGAATGATATTGAGTAGACTTGTTTTTTTACAAAACTGTATTTACCAATAGTTATTACACGCTAGACAGCTGCTTTAGGCCTCCTAAAAGTCCAGAAAGCCTTGTTATGATAATGATAGAAAAGATTAGAAGGTCAAGAGATGAAAAGTAAATATATACTAGCAAAATTTACCTTCTAGCTTGTCAGGTTCAAAACTCTTGCCAGGGTTATTCGTATATTCTCTTCTGTTGAATCACCGTGTTTCATAAAATGTTCACTTTTCAACTATGATTTTTGTTTGGATGTTTCACGCAGTATCACACATCAGCTGCTATTTCTTGAAGGAGAGCGTTTTATCCAGGAACGTTTCCTGCTATCTACACTCTTAAAACCAGGGATGAGAGTGGTAGATGTCGGTGCAAATATAGGGTACTACCTACTCTTATTTGAAAAATATATCAAGCCTGAAGGAGAAGTTGTCTGCATAGAACCTTCGCAACAAAATCTTCCAGAGCTTAAGAGAAATATTGAAGTAAATAAATTTACTAATGTGAAGCTGTTTGAAGCAGCAATTGGAATGGAAGATGGCGATATCGGTTTACGTGAGGGAATAAACAGCAAGGTGATTGATAAAGATCATGGTGACTATCAGGTTACGTTAAGAAAACTGGATTCATTGGTTGCGGATAAGGTAGATTTTCTGAAAATTGGTGTGGAAGGGTATGAGGGGCAGGTCCTGAAAGGGGCGCATGAAATCATTATTCGAGATACGCCGTTACTTTTCTTAGAACTTCAGCCTAATATGCTACCTGGATATGGTTTCTCTGTCGAGCAGATCCTTAATGATCTTTCAAAAATTTACAAGCAAATCGATATTTACGTAAGTCAACCAGAAGAAAACATTGGTCTGTTCGGGAAATTGTCAGTGCGATATTTTATGAAGAACAACCTGATTAAAATTGATAATGCTAAGGGGTATATTGATAAATATTCTCAGCAGAAAATGCCGAATTCTTTGTGGGCTGTCTGCCAGAGTTAGAAAACCTTCAATGAGAATTTATTGATCAATGAGTTACCCTTTTTGCTCTTGAGTCGTAATTAGTAATGGTAGAACAACGAAAAATACCTTTAGCAGTTGTGATTCCCACATACGGAAGAGAGAAGGTCCTTCTCGAAACGATCAATCAACTTCTACGGCAGGAACCTGCAGCAGCGGAGATTCTGATTATTGATCAAACCATTTCACATGAACAAGATACTGACACGAAGCTCGGTTTGTGGCATGCTGAGGGTATGATACGATGGATAAGGGTAGACCAACCATCTCAGCCTGTGGCACTCAATATAGGTCTCCGGAAAGCCACACAGCCTTTTGTCCTTTTTCTTGATGACGATATACGTATTGATGAAGGTTTTGTTGAAGCACATTATAACGCATTTGAAAGTGAAGAGATTTGGGTGGCTGCAGGGCAGGTACTACAACTTGAGGAAGTTGAAGATCATGGTTATGTGCATCAACCTGAGACTGGCACATTAGCAGATGTTAATTTTGTCTTTCGCTCCGGACGAAAAACTTTCATAGAAAATGGCATGTCAGGAAATTTATGCGTTCGGCGTGAACATGCTCTACAGATCAGAGGTTTTGATGAGAACTTTATTCCTCCTGTTTCTTATCGTTTTGATAATGAGTTTTGCAAACGGCTTTGCCGGGCTGGAGGAAAAATTGTCTTTGAGCCCAAGGCCCGTATCTATCATCTGCGGGTAAAACAGGGAGGTACTCGAACTAACAGCAATCATATGACATCAATATCCCCTGAACATGGTGTTGGAGATTATTATTTTGCATTCAGGCTGGGCTTGTCTTCAGAAACGTTGTATTATATCCTTCGTCGTCCTTTCCGGGAGGTCCGTACAAAATTCCATTTACGTCATCCCTGGTGGATTCCAGTCAAACTTGTTGGCGAATTTCTAGCTCTCTTTCTGGCTCTATTATTATTGTTTCGTGGGCCGAGATATCTGCATGAGGCTGAAAATGATATCCATTAGTGTCTTGTTTCCAAACTCCAGCCTTCGTCATCTTAAACATAAACCTTTAGCGAACAAATATATTTTTTCTTGTAGACATGTTCACTCCACATGAATTGATTGGCAACGCCACCTTTAAATAAAATATTAAATTTCATCTTTTTATATGACGAAAGAATCAAAGGCTTTTTATGACCGAGAATATCTTAAGGATCGGTATGCTAATATTCAAAAACCTGAAAATCATCCTTTTTACCCTGAACTCAAGTCGTTCATTAGCAAATATCAACTACATAAAAAAAAATGCCTTGAAATTGGGTGTGGACGTGGTGCTTTCCAGGATTTAGTAACAGATTACGTTGGAGTAGATATTTCCGACTCTGTTAAAAATTATTTTTATAAACCTTTTTACCAGGGTTCTGCCACAGAGCTTCCTTTTGAAGACAACACGTTTGATGCCATTTGGACATATGCTGTACTTGAGCACGTACCTCATCCTGAAAAAGGTTTAAAAGAGATGAGGCGTGTTTTAAAGGATAATGGGATTCTGATTTTATTAGCTGCGTGGCAATGTAGATCCTGGGCCGCTGACGGTCTGCCGGTACGGCCATATAGAGACTTTGACTTAAAAGGAAAACTGGCCAAGTCTTTGATTCCAGTTCGCAATTCGGTTCTATTCCGTTCTGCGTATATTTTTCCAAGACGTCTTATCAGGACTATTGAATTTCTACTATCAAAAAAGCCTCTTGAATTTGAATATGAGGCGATAGCTCCAAATTATGTATATTTCTGGATGCCAGATTCAGATGCGGTAAATTCTATAGACCCATATGAAACTATTTTATGGTTTTTATCTCGAGGGGACCTATGTGTCTCTTATACGAATTGGATTAAGAGGTTCTCCGTAAGAACGGGTCCAATAATATTTCGGATAAAAAAGTTTACTGATTCAAATTAAGAATGAATTATCTTCAAAACCTTGTGCTGGAATTTGTTTGTGTGATACTCTGGTGTTATGAAATGTGTATTTCCGTAACGGTAACAAATTGATAATGATCAAAAAATACATCAAGAAGATTCCATTAATAACAAGAATCTATCGTCAAATTTTACAATTTAAAATGTTTCAAGTATTCAAAAATGAATTTAACAGATTTAAATCCATGGATACCGAAAAACGATTTGACATACAATGGAAAGACCGTTTTCCTTGCCTTCAAAATTTGGATCTTTTAGCAAGTTTCGACTTTCACTATGTTTACCACACCGCATGGGCAGCACGTGTTCTTGCTGAAATAATGCCGAAACAACACGTCGATATCTCTTCTCATATACCATTTAATGCAATTGTTTCCGCCTTTATACCGATAAAGTTTTATGACTATAATCCGGTGAACCTTGTGCTCTCAAATTTAGAATCCATGCAAGTAGACCTTTTGTCGTTAGATTTTAATGATTCTTCAATAGAGTCTCTTTCCTGTATGCACGTAATCGAACATATCGGACTAGGTCGCTACGGAGATCCCATTAATCCCGATGGTGATCTGATTGCTATTAAAGAGCTAAAACGTGTTCTAGCAGTAGACGGAAATCTTCTTTTCGTGGTTCCAATTAGTGGAACACCAAAAATCCAATTTAATGCTCAAAGGATCTATAGTTATGAGCAAATTATTAATTATTTTAAAGAATTTGTATTAATAGAATTTGCTCTTATTCCGGATTATCCGTGTACTAGTGGGATTATCAGGCATGCATCTCAGCAAATGGCAAATGAACAAACATATGGATGTGGTTGTTTCTGGTTCAGGAAGTAAATGAGATTTTGTATCGTGTTTTCTTAGTAGTAATATTTTTGTAAGAAAGGTTATGTTCTGTGTTCATGTTTCCGGGGTGTTTCATCAGTATAAAGCAGGAGTAATTTTGTAATATGGATGAGTCGAGATACCGTAACTCAGTACAAAGGATCGCAGAGCTGGATGGCGTTCGTGGAATAGCAATATTGCTTGTTCTTTATTGGCATTATGCTGACCGTTTGTTAGTTACTCTGGTGGAACATGGGTACCAGGGGAAATGGCCGATATTAACATATATCGGGTATTCACACCGACTAACCTGGAGTGGAGTAGATCTGTTTTTTGTTCTTTCAGGTTTTCTCATAGTTGGAATACTTTTAGATGTAAAAGATTCAAAATTTTATTTTAAAACTTTTTACATGAGAAGGATTTGCAGAATAATTCCTCTGTACTACTTGATGCTGTTCTTATTTATTATCATACCATGGTTAGGGTTACAATCTACTAAAGGGTTATTTGAAGGAAACTTTCCGCTATATAGCTATTTTACTTTTACTCAAAACTTTTTTATACATGGTAGTGGTTCCATGTGGCTAATTGTTGCCTGGTCTTTGGCCATTGAAGAGCAATTTTACCTGGTGGTTCCCCTATTAGTTAAATTTACAAATAGAAAGAATCTTTTATTAATTTTTGGTTGTGCAATTTGCATGGCTCCAATTTTGCGTTTCATGCTTGAAGGGGTTGAAGCAATGCCGTTTGTTCGATCGGATTCGATATTGATGGGAGGGTTAATTGCAATAGTGATTAGAGATGTCAGACTGCGGGAAGTGCTAATTATCAATTATAGATATATTGTTTTCCTATTTGTATCTTTCTTTATAGGTACGGCGATATGGTCAACTTGCCATTTTGCGTATTTGGGATATGGAACTGCATTTATTCACTTATGGTTTGGGATCTTGTATAGCTTATTTATTATAGTTGTTATACTAAACAGAAGCACCAGCTTGTCATTCGTACTAAAGAATAATTTGCTTGTCTGGTTTGGCCTAAGGTCTTATGCCGTTTATCTTTTTCATATGCCAATGAAAACTATTGTGTATTACTATCTGAGCAATATTATGCCACTTGCATACTTCCACTATGTTGATTACTTAACCCCTGTCGTTTCATTAATAATAGTTTTGATTTTATCTGAGTTGTCATTCAGGTATTATGAAAATAGATTTTTGCTTTTCGGGAAGACCTTCAAATACTAAATAAGAGGCCTCACCTAATAAGTGGAATGGTGATTATAGTAGGTTATGAGAGTTGAAATATTAACATTCTTCAGATTTATTGCTGCCGTAATTGTAGTGATATTTCATTTTGGTAGGGATGCAACAGGATTTAGCGGGGTATTAATAGCAGGTCCACAAATGGTTACGTTTTTTTTGGTTCTTTCTGGATTTGTTATGACCTTGTCTTATTTAAATAAAAAAGATTTTAAAGGCTAAATTATATTGGTGGGCTAGAGTAGCAAGAATAGTGCCAGTATATCTACTTGCCATAGCATTGATGCTGTTAATGATCTATATCAGAGGTAAGGAATTAAACTTAATATCATTAATCCTTAGTTTAACACTTCTCCAGTCTTGGTTTTCATCATACTCCTTGTCTCTTAACTCGCCTACTTGGGTGATATCTGTATTAGTATTTTTTTATTTTACGTTTCCAATGATTTTGTCTACGGTAAAAAAATACAACTTAACAGCCATAAAGGTGTTAGTTTTCGCCTTGTCGTTATGGGGAGTTACCCAAGCTATTCTATCTAGTGTCTTATCCAGTGAGATGTATAAGGATTTTCCAATATTCTTCAACTATTTAATAAACTACTTTCCTCTTTCACATTTTTGTAGCTTTCTATTGGGCGTTTCTGGTGGAATGTGGTTTAATGCGAGTAAATATGCGATAAGAAACATTTATCAATCTATAGCGCTAGCGGGTAGTGCAGCATTTCTGGTTGTTTTTATTATTAATAATCAATTTCAAATAGCAAATTATCTTGGATTCAAGTTTGCATTTGCCTCAAGCTTCTTCGCCCCACTATTCCTAATATTTATTATTTCCATTTCAATGTGTCAGTCAAAAGTAGCAAAAATATTAAGTGCAAAACCGTTGGTTCTATTAGGTGAGGCTAGTTATTCATTGTACGTTCTCCAAATGCCCATCTATATAATTTATAGATATTTCTTTGCAGGTTCTCTTGAATTATCACTGGTGTCTGACTTTTATTTATACCTTGTTTTTTTGATATTGATATCCATTTTTTGTCTTATTGCTTTTGAAAGGCCGACTTATAAATTTATAAGATTCTCATTACCAAAATTAGCTGAAGATCATCTGCCAATTGCATTTATTCGGACGAAATAATAAAGTATCGTTCAAATTGTTACTATGCTTTATTTTCCATGCATTTCTCAGAATATTTGGAAGAATTAAGAAACTAAATTTAATCCCAGCACTAGATCCTGGGTGGAGCGATACTTTCAGGTTTTTGTCCTTCTATTAACCCAAAGATAGCATGTATCTGATAAAGGATTTAATAATTAATTTCTTGCGGTTTTTTATAACAAAATAAGGATGTATTTCAAAATAAATTAAATCAGTTGCTAAAGCAGAAACCTCTATATTTTCAGTATTGGAGAGTCCGTCAACTGTAGGTGGAATCAATAAAGAAATTGAAGCATCTTTGTGAAGAGATTAATAATGGTTTATAAAATAGGAATTCTCACTACGCATCCTATTCAATACCAGGTACCCTGGTTTCGCAAGTTATCGGCATTGCCTGAAATTGACCTGACCGTTTTTTATTGCATGATTCCCAACGAAATGCAGCAGGGTGATGGCTTTGGTATAAATTTTACATGGGACATACCACTTCTCGATGGATATAAGTACGAAGTACTGGAAAACGTCTCAAAGCAACCATCAGTTATTAATTATTGGGGTTGTGATACACCGGGAATAAAGGATATTGTTAAAAATCGAGAGTTTGATGCATTCGTTGTAAACGGCTGGATAGTTAAAAGCTGTATTCAGTTACTAAGAGTATGCAGGCAATATGATGTGCCGTGCATTGTAAGGGGGGAATCAAATGCTATCCGTCCTCGTGCCTGGTGGAAAGGTCAGATACATAAACGATTATTAGCGAAGTACTCCGCATTTTTAAATATCGGGAAGTCTAATCGTGAGTTTTATCTCCAAAATGGTATCGCGGATGAGAAGATTTTCTTCGCACCGTATTGTGTTGATAACGAACGATTTGAATTGGCATATGAAGCTTTGAGCCAGGAAAGAGATTCAATTAGAGAACGGTGGGGAATAACTTCTACAGCTTTTACCTTTCTCTTTTGTGCTAAATTCATCGAGAAAAAATATCCGATGCATCTTTTGAACTCCATGTGTATAGCAATCAAGAAGATAGAGGATTTATCAATACGGATTCATTTACTCATGGTTGGCGATGGAAAGCAAAAGATTGAGTGCGAAGAGTTTGTCAGGCAAAGAAAACTACCCGTAACCTTTACCGGGTTTTTGAATCAGACAGAGATTGTGCAAGCCTATGTGGCATCAGATTGTCTTGTATTGCCATCAGATTATGGAGAAACGTGGGGATTGGTTGTCAACGAGGCAATGGCCTGTGGATTGCCTGTGATAGTAAGCGATCACGTAGGTTGCCACAAGGACTTGGTTTATTCCGGGCAGACAGGTGATATTTTCCCTTTTGGAGACCATAACGCGTTGGCAGAATTATTAGTTTTGTTTTCTTCTAATCCGGCAAATGTGCGTTCAATGGGTAAGCGTGCGAAACAGAAAGTCGCTGACTACAGTGTTGAAAATGTTGTAAAGGGCTGTATCGAAGCTATAAAATTCGTTTGTAAAAATTGAAGTATGACTAATTATTTCTAAATCTAGTATCCATAATTTGAACCCCGGAATTTCAATGACACATAATGCCCAATCTGATCACATGAAACAAACATATGCTATCGCACGGATATTCATAATAGCTGTTATTGTTGTAACGGTTCTTAATGGTTCCAGCTTCTGGCTGAAGAGAGTAGGTTGGCTGGAGCCGCAGTTGTCTCAGTATTATAATAATAAGGGTTATAGGGATATGGATATTATAAGAGGTTCTGAGGATTTTAAGCAATTAACAAGAGATACCTATCAAACGAAATGTGTTTGGACAGCGTTTAAGGCTTCTAAAGATATGTATTTCTTTCTTTTTTTTATTGTGTCATTGCTACTTATATTAAGGGGATATACAGAGTGGGAAATTCGATATGTTTGGCTATTCAGCCCTATGGCATTCTTGTTTTTGTATGCTTCTTGTAAATCCCTTTTAGAGTCTGGCCCTTTGTTGCTACTGGCAGGTATACGTTCATTTCTGTTTCTGGGAGTGGTAATAGTTGGGCCATGGATTGCCCGTGAGAAAGAGTTCTATTTCCTGACTAAATGTTTTATCGCTTTAATTTTGTTTCAATTATTACTGTCACCATATGAATTTTATATGGTATGCGTTTTTTTGTCAGTACATATTTCTGGAATCGCATTGTCGGCACTATGTTACAGCCCAGCAGTTTTGGGATTGTCTTAGTACTGGGATTGATCAGGTGTTTTATATTTTCTCGTTCGCTGACATGGTTATGGTGACTAACAGTGATTGTCTGTATACTTGTTTTCTTGAGTGGTTCGGCAACCGCTTTATTACTTCTGTTGTTTGCTTCTGTAGCGGCACTCTGGACAAAAATAGACAATCGATATCGTAAGTGGTTATTGTGTGGAGGTATTGCTGGAAGTGTTCTCTTCTTCTGGCTGCTTCCACATCTCACTGGCCGTGCAGTAATATACCATTCTCTTTGGGGACGGTTGTCACTTTATAAGCAGTATATATTCACTGGTTCGGAGTGGCTTGAATTCATGCTCGGCAGGGGGCTTGGGTCTGGGACTAATACAGCGGTGAACCTCTTGATGGACTGGCAGGACAGCGCATCACAAGGGGTTGGAAACCGTGTCGTTTTTATTGCTGATTCCACTCCCTTGATGTTAATTTCACAGGCTGGATTTGTTGGCCTTTTTCTGGTATATGGGCTTCTGTTTCTTGCTGTCCGTAATGACTCACAATTCCGAATATTTTATTTTTCCATTATACTTGCAAGTCTGACGGTGAATATTACAGAATTTTCCCCTGTAAACTTTATCCTTGGTCTGTTGCTGGCTCGTAGTTTTTCAATACCAAAAAAATTGATTATGCAGACCGGGTAATATCAAAGATAACGAAACATGTTACGTTAAAAATATTTATGACAATGAACAACATTGGGCAGAGAACTTGACATTAAGATCAGCCGTACACAATTGTTGTTAGCTTTAAAATTCTCATCCAATACCATATAATCATTAAGAAATTCTGAAATCAGTACTTTACAATTCACTCCATGCCTAATTCACAAATTAATTCCGCGTTGTTCATGATCAGCTCTCGCGTTCTCTGTATGATTATCGGGTTGGTTGGGTTGCCTATTTTACTAAGCAGTCTCGGTACTGAAAAGTTTGCATCATGGGCTATTCTTCTCGGTGGTAGTGCGGCCTTTTATACCCTTGAAATGGGGATGATCGGCACCGTGACAAAGTTTATTGCAGAGGCTTTCTCCAAGCAGGAACACTCTAGAATATCTGAACTGATGAGTAATGCAATTATTTTACTTTTTGTGATTTACAGTATTGGGCTAGTTTGTGTTATTGCTTTGTCCGGCCCTGTAGCTACATGGTTGAAGATACCTGATACTCCTCTGCTGTCAGGTAAGAACCTGTTAACATTCGTGTATCTGATGGTTGCTGTAAGCTCTTTAGCACGTGTAGGTACAGCCCCATTTCATGCCACTAGTCGTTTTGATCTGGTTGCAGGGATATCAATGTTTCATGCGATCTTCTCGAATGTTGCTGCCTGGGGTGTCGCCTGGTATTGTGGGAGGTTGGATATCGTTATATTGACTTATTGGGCATGTCATGCGCTGGTACTGCTGGTGGCGAAATACTGGGCGTCGAGGCTGGTTGTCTGGCATTTTAGACCATCTACTCTAAATAAAAAACTACAAAAATCATTGTTATCCCATGGTTTTTATCTACAATTTTCTGATTTTGCCCACTTTATTCATTTCCAATTTGATAAACTAATCATCGCCGGTTTCACCGGGCTTCCGGAAGTTGCCCATTATGAAGTTGCCAACCGTGCCAGCATGGGGCTGAGAAGCTTATGTTCCAGCGGCCTCAATACCTACCTGCCACGTGCTACAAATGATACAGCAAAAGGAGGGGATATCTGGCCGCTTTATCAGGAGATGAACAAAGGTACTATGTGGTTGGTAATATTCTTTCTCCTGGCTCCGTTTGCGGTGTCTCCAATGTTTCTTTTTGCCTGGGTGGGACAGATAGGTTATCACGGGCGTTATGTTTTTATGTTTCTTGTCGCGGGTATCGCAGTTAATATATTAGTTGTACCGGTTTCAATTTTTATCCAGGCTATGGGACGTACTTCGTTGGAGGCCAAAGTTTCAGTCTGTTCAATTATTATGAATGTTATGTTCAGCCTTATTCTGATAAGGTTGTGGGGAAAGGAAGGGGCGGCGGCTGGTACTGGCCTGGCCATGGTCCTGGCAGGTATGATGTACATATATTTTTTTCACAAAGTGCATCAGCGTAATATGGTTGATACTCTGAGAGATTTATTTCATTATTCTTGGCCACTTTTGATTATCTGTCTGATTTGGCTGGCTCTCGGTAAAGTGATCGAACCTCTGCTTATAGGTTCGCGGTGGTATATGGGTCCGGCATCCATCGTGCTTTATGTAACTTTAGTGCTGACACTTTTTGCATTTTGCATCTACACCGGCAGGTTTGGCGCGGTTGAGTATGAAATGATCTGGCGTATTCCCGGCTTAGGGACAGTGGTCAAACGTTTCTACAAAGGAGAGTAGTATGTTGGATTAACCAATTTAAATTGATGATTTGCAAGATGGCGTATAGTATTGTGCTAATTTTATTTTAAATTAGCACAACTAACCGTATAAAAAAAATCTACCAACATTTTAAAATCTAAAAAATGATAATCAATATCTTTATTGGACTAGTTGCCCTCAGCACTTTTGTTGCCTTCATTAACTGGCGTACTGCTATATTTTTGGTGCTGGTGGTTGGGCTGTTACAGGATCCGGTACGTAAGCTGACTCCAGGAGCTCCTGCATTATTCGTATTAAGTACATTGCCAATATTGTTTGCAATTTTCGTAAAAATGTTTGCAACAGAGCAGCGATTTATAACACTGTTTTCGATGACTTACTTGAAATTGGTATCACGAATGCGCATGTTTGTATTAATACTTATTCCAGGGAGTATTATCATGCTTATGCGAGGTTTTTTCCTATGGAAAGTTGTGTTACTGGGCGCTTTTGGCTACATAGCGCCAATGCTTGGTATAATACTTGGCTTTGTATTTTCGCAAAACATTAAATACCTTTTACGTTTTCTGGTATTCTACTGCTTTCTGGTTGCACTATTAATGAGTGGTACGCTCATGGAGTATCTGGGGATTTTTCCCGACTGGAAAGCCATTGGTACAGTTGCGATGAAAATGGTTTGGATCAAGTATGTATCCTTCGGCCATACGATTAGTTTGAAAGCTGGTTTTTTTCGTAGCCCGGATATTATGGGATGGCATGGTTCCATGATGACTATGCTGGCTCTCACACTGTTTTTTGTAAACCGTTCAAAATTGTCACGTTGGATATGGCTGGTCATTGCTGTCTGGGGTGTGATATGTATAATCATAAGCGGTCGCTATAAAATGA
This sequence comes from Candidatus Scalindua sp., assembly GCA_018670825.1. Classification (GTDB taxonomy): domain Bacteria; phylum Planctomycetota; class Brocadiia; order Brocadiales; family Scalinduaceae; genus Scalindua. The sequence continues at coordinate 103,132 of JABHIW010000132.1, forward strand.
TCGCAACGCCTATGGTATGGGGTGTTTCTTTTACCATATTGATTTATCTCTATCAGGGCATTCGTCGTGTAATTGGCATTGTCGTAATAGGAGTAGTGGTTATCGTAGGCATGAGCATGGTAAGTGACAGGATAGGCCTTGGTGGAAGTGATTATATGTTGTACGCAAATTCCCCTGGAAGTTATGCGTTTAAAAGGATGGAAGGTCATGGCATTAATGGTGTAATTGGCACATATAAACAGTTAGGTTTTTGGGGTAATGGCCTCGGTTCCGCTACACAGGGGGTTAGATATACTGGCGTAAAATTTAAGAAGGGCTGGCAGGAAGGAGGACTTGGTAAAATCATGGGAGAGTTGGGGGGGGGGGGG
>JABHIW010000007.1 GCA_018670825.1 Candidatus Scalindua sp.
ATTATACGCTGTATCATCTCAGACTTGGATCTTCCCGAAACCAGAAACAAAACCTCTCTAGCTGCATTAAGCACAGGCAACGTCAACGTCACCCGCCAAGCACTTAACTTAGGAACAAAAACAGCAACCGCATACTTTTCACATTCGTCAACTGCATCCGTTTCTGGAAAAAGAGAAGCAGTATGACCATCCTCACCCAGTCCGAGCAGTATCAAATCAAAGTGCGGTAAATCTTCTTTAAAATGTACGCCAAGTAATTCAGCATACTCTTCAGCTGACTTCTCAGGAGCAATTTCGCCTCGTATTCGATGAACATTTACATCTGGTATTTCAATATGATTAAGAAGTGTTTTCTGCACCATTCTAAAGTTGCTATCCTGATGTTCCGGGGGGACCATCCGCTCATCACCCCAGAAAAGATGAAGCTTGTCCCAATCTACGCTGTCCCGGCAAGGGCTTGCCGCTAATATTGAAAAGACTCCACCAGGAGTATTGCCACCAGACAACGCTATATTACACAAACCGTTTTTTTCTATAGCCTGCCCAATGGAATTAACCATGTACTCAGCAGTTGCGGCTACGAGCTTTTCCTTATTTGGATAGACGTGAATATGCTTATTCATATTGATAATTGTATCTCAATATAGCGCTAGGATTATTTTTTTGAGTGCAGTGACCGTGTCACTGCTTTAATACGCATCATCACGGATGATGCACTCCATATTTCCTGCCTGCGTCAACTATTATTCTTTATGTTTTTTTATAACGTTTTTTGCCACCTGTACTACTCTTTCCGTAGTAAAACCAAGTTCTTTATACAAATCACCTGATGGCGCGGAAGCCCCAAAGTCCTTGAGGCCGAATATGCCACAATCATCCCGTCTTCCCGTGTAGCCATGCCAACCAAAAGTAGACCCCGCTTCAATGACAATACGCGCCTTCACAGAACGAGGTAAAACTTTCTCCTGGTAATCCTTATCCTGGCTTTCGAAAAGGCTGCAACACGGCATACTTACAACCCTGACGTTGATTCCTTCCTTTGTCAATTGCTCGTAAGCGTTAAGACATATTTGTATTTCAGTACCGGTGCCTATCAGGATCACATCCGGTGTACCATCACTTTCAATCAAAACATAAGCCCCCTTTAACGCGCCCTCAGCCGAAGCGTGTTTTGACCGGTCAAGAGTAGGCATGGCCTGTCGGCTTAAGACAAGCGCAACCGGACGGTCCTTGAGTCCCATGATATACTTCCACATCACTGATAATTCATTGGCATCTGAGGGACGAATAACATCCAGACCCGGCATTGCACGCAATGATGCAAGGTGTTCTACAGGCTGATGTGTCGGCCCGTCCTCACCAACACCAATACTGTCATGGGTAAAGATATAGATCACCGGCTGTTTCATTAAAGAGGATAAACGAATTGCAGGACGCACATAATCTGAAAAAACAAAGAATGTAGCCCCATATGGCCTGAGTTTGCTCAATGTCATTCCATTTATAATAGCCCCCATAGCATGCTCACGAACACCAAAATGGAAATTTCTCCCGCCGTAGTCTTCTCTATTGAAACTCGAAGCTTCCTTAATATAGGTCTTTGTTGAAGGCCCCAAATCTGCAGAGCCTCCCATGAACCACGGAATTTTATCAGCAATTGGGTTTAATATTTTACTGTTTGATTCCCGGGTAGCAAGCCCCTTGGCATCAGCTGGAAAATCCGGAATAATACTTTCCCAGCCTTCAGGCAGTTCGCAATTCTGCATCATATTAAATTGTTTTGCCAGATCAGGATGTGTTTCTGCATATGCTTTCAGCTTTTCATTCCACTCCTCTTCCAGTTTTGCACCCTTTGTAATCATATCTTCTTTAAACTTTGCTACTTCACCAGGAACATAAAATGTTTTGTCAGGATCCCATCCATAATTTTCCTTAGTAGCCCTTACTTCATCTTCACCAAGAGGTGCACCGTGAGCGCCAGCTGAATCCTGCTTATTAGGGCTGCCGTATGCAATATGACTATCAACGATAATTATAGACGGGCGATTTGCTTCATCTATAGCCGCTTGAATTTCCTTTTCCAGCACTTTCAGATCATTAGCGTCTTTAACGTGTTGCACATTCCAACCATAAGCCTTAAATCGAACGGCAACATCTTCGCTGAATGCCAGTGAGGTTTCTCCTTCAATAGTAATATTATTATTATCGTAAAGCCACACCAGGTTGCTCAGACCGAGATGTCCTGCAAGAGATGCCGCTTCACCGGAAATACCCTCCATCATGCATCCATCACCCGCAATGGCAAAAATATTATAATCAATTATTTCATGACCGGGACGATTGAAATATGTCTGTAGCCACCTTTCTGCCATCGCCATACCAACACTGTTTGCAGCTCCCTGCCCAAGAGGTCCGGTAGTCACTTCTATACCGGGCGCCAGACCATACTCAGGGTGACCGGCACATTTACTATGCAACTGTCTGAAATCCTTAATATCGTCAAGACTGATATCATATCCAAATATGTGCAATATGCTGTACAAAAGCATAGATGCATGTCCTGCAGAGAGCACAAAACGGTCTCGATTAGGCCAATCAGGATTCTGTGGAGTGTGACGCATAAACCTGTCCCAAACGGTAAATGCTACAGGTGCAAGACCCATGGGTGCACCGGGATGTCCTGAATTAGCTTTTTGAACTGCATCAATTGATAATGTTCGTATAGTATCTATGCATAACTGATCCAGGCTTTCTTTTTCTTTCATTTTCCCCTATCCACTTTCAAATTATATAAGTTTCATGTTATTAGATTAAGACTCGGAAGCAATGTATGCAGCTCCCAATAACGCAGTATGATCATCCAGGATAACGTATAAAGGTGTTTTTTCTACCAGATACGATAACCGCCCTTTTCTTAAATAGGAATTAACCGTAATTCCATCCGCCAGTTTTTTATAAATAAACGCAGGGATACCACCACCAAGGTAGACACCACCTGTAGTAATTAAATTAAGCGCCATGTTACCTGCCTGTGCACCCAAGAGAGAAGCAAAAATATTAAGAGTTTCTGCACAAAGCTTATACTCTCCTGTTTTCCCGGTAGTTGTAATTACCTTGCCGGGATCTTCTTCACGTAACCGTTTCTCTAATTCCGGTGGTTCCGGGGCAAATCCAGTCTCTTTTAAGAACGTATAAATACTGTTCAGGCCCGGACCGGAAAGTACACGATCGTAGCTGACGTGATCATATTTAGATTTCAGATATTGGAAAAGTTTCACTTCCACTTCGTTCGTGGGTGCAAAGTCTGCATGCCCTCCCTCCGATGCCATTATATAATGTTGACCGGCCTTGGTATATACATATGCCTGGCCAAGCCCTGTACCGGGTGCCAAAACGCCAATGACATTTTCTTCCTTTCCAGATCCACTGTTTCGGTTTTGTGCCTGATCCTCTACAGTAGAATCAGGCAATCCACCTTCATGCAATACATACAAATCTTCAGGCATTAAATGAGGTACGGCAGCCGCAGTAGCAACAAGGTCATTTACCAGTTTGACCGTTGGTAAATTTAAATCTTTACTGATCTTCTCCTCTTTGAAATGCCATGGCAATTTTGTTGCCTTTGCCTCACCATTAACAACAGGCCCGGGAACACCAAAGCAGGACTTAGTGACAGAAACATCGTACTTATTGATAAAAGTGTGTACAACTTCCTCAAAACACGAGTAGTCACGGCTGGCAAAGATATCTGTCTGTTGCCTTATTATCTTTCCATTCTCTAACTGATAAAATGCCAAACGTGTTTTTGTGCCACCTACATCCCCCGCTAAAATCATTATATAATCCCGTTCAGGCTGGTCAAAACCAAAGACGGTCTATACACCGAAATCTCTTTGTTCTGAATTTAGAATTCTTGTTATTTGACATTATTTCGGATTTCGTGCTTCTAATTTTAACTTAAAATTATTTTCGATTATCCGGTAAGCTTTTCTAAGGTCATTGCGCATCTGAAACCAATAGTCTCATTTCTATAGTCAGGTTCGTCATAGTCACGGTTGGCACAACGGATATGGATAACACCTCCACCACTCCAGGAACCACCACGTAACACTTTACAACCACTCAGTGTATCGTCACCCTCTTCAGGAGGCTCAAATTCATAAATAGAAGTACCCACATCCTCAGGTCTCCCGAAGAACGGTTTATCTTCTGCTTTGTCTGGTCCCTGCGGATCTCTATCAGGAGCAGAACGGTAATATTGACTGTCAAACCAGTCTGCTGTCCACTCCCAAACGTTTCCCGCCATATCATAGCATCCGTATTCACTTTTGCCCTGTACGTATTTGACAACAGGAGTTGTCTTTTCAATCCTGGATTCGGAGCAATTTAATTTTGTATGATCAAATTCATTTCCCCACGGATATATCCTGCCATCGGTACCACGAGCTGCCTTTTCCCATTCTGCTTCTGTTGGGAGTCTTTTTCCCATATATTTTGCAAATGCTTCAGCCTCGTACCACGAAATATTTACTACCGGGCAATCATCCTCACCATCCATGGCACTGTTCAAGTCATCACCATCAAGAGGTTTGGTCTGCAGAATATAATCCCATCCTGTCTTCGACCAATAATCTCTCTGTTTATAACCACCTGATTCTATGAACTTCTTATATTCAGCATTGGTAACAGGACATTTATCAATCAGATATGCACCCATAAAGACTTCTCTCTGTGGAACTTCTACGTCGAACCTGCTCGCCTCAACATTACTATCAAGTTCTAACAATTTTTTAACATCGTCCTCTGTACTTCCCATTAAAAACTTACCTTCTGGGACGAGGACCATTTCTTCCGGAATATTCTGCTTTTCATTGCGTTTTGTAATCATAGTACATAAAGCTTATCACAGAATGTTTTTATGTCAAATAGTCTTTCTAATGAACACAGAGAGTGTTTATAAGCACTTTAAATCCTTAATCAGAAAAGACAAATTGAGGAAATTCAGGAGTGTGAAATTGTGAGAAATGTTGATAGGACAAATATCTACTGCTGGAGACAATGATTTGGAGGAAAGAATTACTTATCAGTTAAAGCCATACCGTTTAATTACTTGCGGAGACTACAAATTTTTTGATCTGTTCAAAAGCGGTACCGGGAATATCGATAAACTCAAAACCATATTGTTGAGCATCAGCATATACTTCCTCAGACGGTTGCGACCAGACAAGACGGGCAAAGGTATTAATCGCATCATTGCTTTCACTAAGTAATAAATTTAAGCGAATTTTGTTCTTCCCCGTAGAGAGTTTCTTCATATGGCTACTATCAATGTCCGGCATGTCCTTTAAACTCGCACCTTTGGCACTGATATCGATAATAGAAGCCTCATGAGAATTCTTGCAATGATCCAAAGCCGTTTCGTTCCACTTAACGAACTCGAATCCGACCTTTAAATTAACTTTTACCCGTGGAAAAAGTCTCTGATTGTTAAGCATTATTCACCTCTACATGATTTACCGTAAATTAATTATTTTAGAGTTTATAATCGAGCGTTTGAGTGCCAGATAGTTTATATTTATTATTATCGGCAGAGTTATCCAGTTCTTTAAGTATTTTACTGAAAAATTACCGGAGTCACTGAATTCAGCTTACCTATCAACTTTGGTAGTACCCACGTGATAGCCAGGTACTACATACCCATATTTTCTGTAACTTTTATCTTTTGCTTGATTTACGCTGTCACTAAAGATATCCTGAACTGGGCGGTTTTAAGATAAACGAAAGCTAAAATAATGGAACCATTTAAGAAAAATGACTTTCCGACATTAGGTATAGAAGAGGAGCTGCATCTGGTAGATACAGAAACGGCAGAACTTGTACCTGCTGTTAATGAAGTCATGGCACATCTCGACTCTGATTTTAGGGAAAGAGTCTGCTATGAACTGCTTCAATGTGTTTTAGAGACGCGTACAGGTGTTTATGAAACGGTAGACGATCTTATAGAAGAAACGGCAAACGGAAGAACTATCCTTGCGGAGAGCTGCAAAAAATGCAATGTAGATCTTGTTGCTGCCGGTAGTCATCCCTTTTCCGATTGGAGAAAACAACCTTTTGTCGACAATGAGCATTATCAATGGGTGCGAGATAATTGCGTATATATCGCCCATCGTATGCTCTCTTTTGGACTACACATACATGTCGGAGTAAAAAACGAAGAAGCTGCCATCTATATCATGAATGAAATGCGGCGCTGGACGTATCCCCTCTTAGCCTTATCTGCAAATTCACCTTTTTACGATGGCGGAGATACCGGACTGGCTTCTACACGCGCCCACCTGTTTCATTCTATGCCTCGAACCAAATTTGCCCCACCCTTTAAATCATTTTCAGAACTTGTAGCTTACTACGAAAAATTCCTTGCGGCAGGTGACATAACACGTCCGGGTGATTTATGGTGGATTATTCGTCCCCAGCCACCACTGGGCACCGTTGAATTTCGCATCTTTGATATTCCCACGTCCGTCCGCCGCATCGGAGCATTTGCCGCGCTTATACAGGCTGCCGTAGATACATATCAAGACAGGTTTTTTGCAGGAATACCGTCAAGCGAGCTTCACAGCGGATATCTCGAAGAAAACTGGTGGAAGGCGATAAGATATGGAATCAATACTGACATGATAGAACCTGAGACAGGAGAAATCATTTCCATCAGTGAGCAACTTAAACGCCTTATAGATCTGACCGCACCCAAGGCGAAAGAGCTTCATGCTGAACAACACCATGATTTTGCCAGAACAATGATAGAACAGGGAAATGAATCAGAAATGCAAAGAGCCCTTTGTAAAAGCCTGAATGGTAATTTACGCGCACTGGAAAAGGAACTTGCCAGAAAAACCCTGGATTTCTCTGTTTAAACAAAATAGTGGCTTAGGGGCTGATTACATCCCTATCTTCTCATCTTCCGCCAAGACAGGTGATGAGTCCATATATCCCAATCAGCCCAGTCCTGCTACTCCACCTCTTTCATTTCCGTTATACCGCAATGACACAGGCCAGGTTCATCGGCTACTGTCCCACATTCACACATAGTGCCGCAGTCACACTCGTATTCGTACTCATCGCTCATCTCTTCCCTGTCTGAAGGGATAGTGGCCAGACCGCAGACACATCTGCCACCGGGCTCATACGTCTCAAAAGCGCAAAGACATCCACCGGCACAGTAGCAGATATAAATTGTCTGCTTTTTCCCCTCTGCCGCGTTAAGATTATTGGTAGCGTAAAGAAGTCCGCTCAAAACTATTACACTAACTGTCAGTATTATAATTAAGTTACTTTTCAATCCTTTCAGCACTATCTATACTCCTTTCTACATGGATAAACCCCTGAATACTATTCTGCACCAATTAATCACTATAGAGGAAACCGATGGGTAAAGTGATTAAAGAGGATCACGGGTTATTTATATCTAATATTACACAGTAAGTCAATTACACTTTCATTTTAATAATGATCCTAGCATTAACGGCTGTTACGCCTTCCGCATAAGCACTTCATCCTGACGAGATACCGGTAAATTCCGTTTCAATGAGATTCGCGTTATTCACCGATGTAATATTCCCGGGATCATCCATTGAGCCTGTAACTGCTACAGGTTTGGAATTAACGAATTTCTCTGAAGTCGTAGTGTGATAGGTGAATTAGTGTGAGGTTATAATTTTTACTGCTGGTTTAATTTTGTACCTTGCAGAGGAGGCGGGTATGGAGATTGGGATTCAAAGATTGTCAATTGCAGTTAAAAGTTCTCCGAAAGAATCAAGCTCAAATACCAGGAAAATATTTCCGCTTATCAGAGGTTCCTGGACATTGAAGTTGGCACGTATCAGCAAAGACGCTAAATCTTCTTTTGAATCTTTTAATTTTATCAAGTCAGAAAATTTTCCTTCTTTGTAGTTCGGTGGCAAAAAATCTATCTGTACTGCCAACAAATTAGCAATTGACCCCATAACGGCATTTATTAAAATATTCCCGACTTCGTACAGCGTCCCTGTTGTCTCTTCATCAAAACCCTCTGAGCCTGGTTCTTCACCTGTAAGGGCGGTTACCAGTTTTCCCACACTTTCCGAGGGAAAAACAAGTGCTGAGCTTCCTGAAAATGGCCCGTGAAAGTCGAGTTGAACACTGGAAAGATCATTGCAACTTACATCTGGCAGCTCTTCTCCGGGATTTTCCGGGTCAAACATGATAATCGATGGTACTTCTAATTCAATATGGGATTCAAGCATTCCATTAAGTATACTTGCAGCCTTCCCTATTCCGATATTTACAACTTCTCGCAAAGTATCTAATTGTTTTCCCGTTGGCGCTGTCACGAATCCTGTTCTTCCTTCGCCAAGATCCCTTCTATTGCCTTCTTCAATTTTTCCTTGTCAGGAGGCTTACCGAAGAACTCAGAAACACCGAGGTTCATACACTGGTCCCTGATAGTATCCTGAATATTTGCAGAAATTACGATTACCTTCACGTCCATATTTGTTTCACGCAAAAGTGATAGTAATTCAGTGCCATCCATTTCCGGCATAAGGATATCGGTGAGCACAAGGTCAGGGTCTTCACTGGTTATTTTTTCCAAACCTTCTCTCCCGTTCTCAGCTTCAATAGACTCATGCCCGAATTCGGTAATCATCCTTTTTAGCATTGTACGTGTAAATTTTGCATCGTCTATAACCAGTATTTTTGCCATATATTCCCCTCTTGTAAATCACAATTATGTTCCACTTTTACCCGATGATCCAGGGTCAACAATCTCAAAGTAATAACCGAAGCCAAGCTTTGATCTTAAGGTAAGTTGCCCGAGACAATAGTAATACTTACCAGGACCAAGCGTGACGTAACGCAAGCCGACTCGATTAGATACCTCTGAATACTCATCTTTAATATTCTCGACACCCCAGTCCCCGGATTTAAACACTATATCGCCTATCATGTTGTTATCCGTAATTCTGTAAAGACTCTTACCCACTACTACCGGCTCCTCTTTGGAGTAATCAAGCATCATCAGCCAGATTTTACCCTGTTCAAACGCATCACTCGGACACTCAATCTTTGTCGGCTCTCCTTTTACATAAAATCTTATACTATTATCATCACGTTCTGAATTAAAAGTGGCATACTCAAGCTTTTTATAATCTTCCATCCTTATCAGAAAAACACCTCCACTCTCAGGATATTTCCAGAATGTTAATTTTGGCATAGGTACCACGGAAGTTTCACGTATATTTAAGGAAGATGTCTGTCTTGCATAACCTTTTTTTCTGAACGATATTACTAGTTTACCGGGGTTAAATCCAATTCGGTATTGACCATCTTCATCGGTCTTCGTAGTAAACTCAGTGCCCTTAATCTTAACCTCAACATCTTTTACAACTTTGTCAAAACCGTCCACCACCTGTCCTGTCAATGTCCCTTGTTTGGAAAATGACGTTGAACAAAAAACGGTTATAGTAAAAACCAGTAATAAGGAAATCGTTAAAAACTTTTTCAGCTTCATAGTTTATAAATCAGGCAGAATTAAAAATTTAAAATTTTTGTGTACTCGATACTAAAACAGCACTGAATTTATCAGTTGTACAGTAAAGTCCCAATACCCAATTTTACCGGTTACGTCACAAACTGTTGTTTTATAGTGCTTAATACAAATAAGGCAATACACTACACAAGATGTAAAAATAAATCCACTAAAAACAGATAAGATGGATATTTCCCCGCTTTATCTGTTTTGTACTCATCTAACAATAGTTTTCGGAGAAAGCCCAAAAAGCCAAACCGGTTTCGTATATTATTAACAAACGCATGGACATATTATAATACTCCCATATTTTATCACATAAATTTAACAGCATAATCTTATTGACATTATGTTTAAAATTACTTTAAATGTTCCTTTAGCTTAACAGAAACCTCAGGCCTAAAAAAAGTGACGTCGTATTTCTTCATAATAATACAGACTATATAATTATAAATAATGACCTTTTGTTACCAATAAATCCAGGAGATTGATATGGAAAAAGTGTATATGTCACAAGATGGATTCGAAAGACTGAAAAAAGAGTTACACGAAATGAAAAATGTAAAGAGGCCAGAGATTCAGGAAGCAATCGCAACAGCAAGAGCATATGGTGACCTTAAAGAAAATGCTGAATATCACGCAGCCAGAGAAGCGCAGGGGATGCTCGAAGCAAAGATCCGCCAACTTGACGACAAACTTGCAAGGACTGAAATTGTAGATTCCTCCAATATCCCAACTGATGCGGTACATTTCGGAGCAAAAGTAGAGGTCAAAGACCTGGACACAGGAGATATCGAAAACTACGAATTAGTAGGCGCAGGAGACGATGACCCGATAAACGACAAAATACTGGTCTCTTCACCTTTTGCGCAGGCATTTTTAGAACACAAGGTAGGCGATAAAGTAGAGGTAAATGCTCCGGCAGGTGTATTAAGATTTGAAATATTGAAAATTGAATACTAACTTCCCTTGTCAGAAAAAGTTTAGATAATCGGCCTCTCGAAAGAGAGCCCGGTTATGTTTACGCGACAAATGATAGCAGAATTCATATGTAAGATTTGTTTGCCCCGTCCAAACGGATTCATCCGGGCAGGCAAACGGATCTTTTTGTTCAACTGCATTTAAAACTACTACTCATTAGACGGCAATTGAAAATTTTCTTGGAGGTCATACTTCCTGCTAGGACTCACCGTATTCCACTTTTTTTCTATCTCTGAGACCAACTGTTCGAGTTTTACGTGTTCCTCTTGCAGGATCTCATCAAATACCTTATTATGTTTTTCTCTGATTTCCTCACCAAAAACCTTACTATTCAATGATTTCAGAAAAAGCCTGTTGATTCCCACCCGGTTCTCTCCTTTCGGTAAATCATTACGATTGTTTCTGTTTTATTAATTAGCAAATACACTTATGTCCATAGTATCGGATGCCACTGCAGAAACTTGAGAAATAAATTTCTGTCTTTTGCAACAGTGTTCGGTTAGGTTTTTGCAAGTATGGCTTTTGTTATACCAGAACCGTCAGTAGGGCGAGGCTTTAGCCTTGCCATTTATGTACGAAAGCAAACCTAAAGGATTGCCCTACGTGTTACTTGCAAAAACCTAACCAGGCTGAAACTATGACCTTTTGGAAAAGATAACACCAATACCAAACGTCCATATCGATCCTATAATAATCGACCACTTCCAGGAGATCTTCTCAATTCCCAGTGGAGAGAGAATGGTTGAGCGGACTTCCTGTAGCGGTCCGATTGAATCTGCCGTCAAAAACAGGACCATAAGCACACTCGTAACCATTATAACGACATTGGCAATATCATTACCGCGTCTATCGGTAAGGACCGCAATGAGGAAAACTCCAATCATAGCGCCGTATGTATAACCGAAGATTTTGAATCCAAGCCATAAAACAGATTCTGTCCTACCGCACTGCATTGCCACAAGCGCCAGAACGGCAGCAAATATAATTACAGAATACCTGGAGATAGTGACAGCATGCTTCTCTGTCGTATCAGGCCTGATATATCGTTTGTATATATCAATATAAAATGTGGAAGAGAGTGCGTTAAGGGCCGAATCAAGGGATGACATGGCCGCGGCAAGCAGTGCCGCAATCAGTAATCCACGCAAACCGGGAGTGAGCACGGTTTTTATGAAATGGGGAAAGATATAATCAGTATGATGTGTTGCAATAAAACCATCAACCAC
>JABHIW010000065.1 GCA_018670825.1 Candidatus Scalindua sp.
GTTTCCCGTCACATTGGGTAAGTATCAGAAAAAGGTCCGCAACCTGCCCATAAGATATCCACTTTTTCCGACCATTTATTATGTAGGAATTGCCGGATAGTTCAGCGGTTGTTTCAACGCTTTTAGCATCGCTGCCTATATTAGGCTCTGTTACACCAAAGGCCGCAACCTTTTCTCCCGTAGCTAATTTTGGCAACCAATGTTCCTTCTGAGCATTGGTTCCCCACTTGAGAATTGACTGGCTCACCATGCCATTAACCGTAAGCAGACTTAAGAGTGAAGCGCTTCCACTCCCTATCTCTTCACATAAAAGCCCGGCCGTAACCATATCCATACCTCTACCGCCATACTCTTCCGGTATGAAAGCGCCAAGAAATCCCTGTTCACCAAGCCTCTTGATAAGTTCAATGGGCGTTTCTTCATTTCGATCATATTGATCCGCAACCGGAGCAATATATTCATCTACAAAATCACTGAAGCTCTTCCGTGATTCAATCTGTTCAGGTGTCAATTCTAAATTCATTATTTCTTTTCTCCAGACTATTTCTATTCATTATTTGGAGCCTTTTGTCCAATAAAATCTGTAATGGTGTTTATACTTTTGAAGTTTTCATAATCAAGATCATCATTCTCTACCTTTAATTGAAACTCTTTTTCTATGTGGAGCACCAACTGCATGGCAAAGAGTGAATTGACCAGACCGGATGCAAAGAGATCTTCATCATCCGGGATATCGACATTCTGTACAAACTGGCAAATGAAGGCTTTAATCTTTTCCTTAATTTCATCTGTTGACATAAACAAAGTACCTTTCAATCTGATAATAATATATAGTAGCCGCATCCTTTAGGTTGCGTAAATTGTGATAAATTATCATACACCCATCAAATGATAATAAACGCCAGCCTGGGAGGGCGTTACTATAATATAAAACATGAAATAGTTAAAATCAGGTTCTACAAATCTACTACTGATAATTATAAAACCCCTGCCCGCTCTTCCTGCCGTGAAGGCCAGCATCTACCATCTTTTTGAGTAATGGACAAGGTCGGTATTTACTGTCGTTAAAGCTCTCGTATAACACTTCTATTGAATAGAGAATCGTATCCAGACCGATCAGATCAGCCGTCTCAAGTGGCCCCATTTTGTGACCAAAACATGATTTAAATATATTATCGACATCCTTTGCCTCGGCAACCTGCTCATGTACTAAAAAAACCGCTTCGTTAATCGTTAGCATTAATACGCGATTCGAGACAAATCCGGGAGAATCTTTAACAATAATACACTCTTTATCCATCCCTGCCAGGAATTTTTTTGCTTCATCAATTGTCTCTTGAGATGTACGATAACCGGGAATTAACTCAACCATTTTCTTCAATGGTACGGGATTCATAAGGTGCATACCGATTACCTTTTCAGGACGTCTTGTTGCCGACCCAATGCGGGTAATAGGAATGGCTGACGTATTGGCAGCAAATATACAGTGATCAGGACAAACATCATCAAGCTTTGCATATATTTCCTCTTTGATATCCCATTTTTCAGTCACATTCTCCACGACAAAGTAAGCATCCTTCAGCAGTTCATACGTAGTAGTAAATGTGATACGGCCAAGGATCTCTTCCGGATCGTCTCTCTTATCCTTATTACCGAAAAAACCCTGGAAACGAATGTTCTTTGTAATCTCGTCCTTTGCACGTTCTAAAATGTCTTCAGAAACATCTATTAAAATAACGTTATAAGAGGAATGAGCAAGGTTTTGTGCTAACCCTGTACCCATAACCCCTGCTCCTATTACGCCGACAAGTCTGTTTTCCATATGTTCTATCCTTTAATAATGTGGGTTCCCACCAAGGCGGACGTGGACACCTCTCGAAAGAGAGGTCTGCCATCAAGCTAGAATGCTAATAACTTGATTATATAGTAATTTCCATTTTAAGTGCTTATATTTAATAAAGATACACACTTGTCATTCTGAGTCCTTCGCTTCATGTCATTCTGAACGAAGTGAAGAATCTTTCGTTTTGTACTTGGAACAGAGTTTTCATATGTTTCAAAAATAACGATCAGGATAAATTCCGCGAAGAATCTCTTGTTAGTAAGCCAAATACACTTTGTTAGGTTAATAAGGTTTTCGTGAAGAGATTCTTCAGTCGTTCCTCCTTCAGAATAACATGCTTGCTCAGCATAACTGACAGTTAACCTTATTAATTATCTCGAAATAATATTTATAACGATACTATCATATTTCCTTTCACACTAAAACTATAGTTTTGATCAAATACGGAGATCAAATCACTCACCTTTAGAAAATCCTAGATATTCCTTTTTTGTTTTTCTTTGCGCTCTTAGCGACTTCTTGTCCTCGGCGTCTTTTGTCCGGGGAGCGGTGAGCTGTTTTCTCTTCTGACTCGTAGGGTTAGGATTATTCATCCAAAGTATTCCGGTACTCTTCAAGATATTTTTTATCATCCTCTAGATCAGGCGATTTCAGTTTCTCTCTAAGCTCAATTGCACTTTCAAACATGGCAATTGCCTCATCATGCCTCTTTTGATCGCGATAAAGAAGACCTATATTCCATCTACAGATTGAGAGACTGAGGGGCTTGTTCACCTTCTCGCATATCTCCTCCTTTTTCTTGTAGAGTGCCATCGCTTCATCCAGCCATCCCCAAGACTGAAGAATCACGGCCTGGTTGCCGTAACTTATCTGTAAACTGTCAAGATTCCTCAGTTTCTCGCATATGTCCTCTTTTTCCTTGTGGAGTTCCATCGCTTCATCCAGCCTGCCCCAAGAATCCAGAATCAACGCCTGGTTGCCATAACTTTGCGACAATCCATCGAAATTCCCCAGCTCCTCGCATATCTCCTCCTTTTTCTTGTGGAGTTTCATCGCTTCATCCAACCGTCCCCAAGCCTTCAGAATCAACGCCTGGTTGCCAATAATGGTTTGATACCTCTCCTGATCATCTTCAGGGTTGGTTGTTTCTAACATTGCTTCACCGAGTTCATACACATATTGAAGATTAGAGGTCTTATAGAGGTGTGCAAAGAATGTATTATAGATATCAGAAATGATTTCTGTATTTTTTTTATAGGTATTGAGTAATGAATAAATCTGGGTCTGAAGTAGTCTATCCAGTTTTTCTTCTGTATCACGATCAACCAGTACGTGTTTTAAATATTCAATTAGAGAATAGGACATGTCATCAGGAATTTTTTCTCTGAAAATATCCAGGGTATCGGTGTGAAGGCGTATCCGGGTAAAGGCAGTTTCATTTTCAAAGAATTCCTGCGTACCTTTTTCTATTAACAGTATGCCCTGTGAATGTGCGCACAGCAGCTCTTCCTTTACGGCACCCTCATTCACCTGTTCACTTTCCGCCTGCCAGGAAATAAAACGCTTATCTTCTATCCCCTCATCACTGCACACAGCAAGATACTTGAGATAGGTGAATGACTTCTCCGATTTCTCTTTCAGTTGAAGCAGGCAGTGTTTTATGAGCACTCCCAGATCATCCATGGCGGTCGCCCCCTCGCCTTTTAAGGATACACCCTCTTGTAAACTGTTGAGAAATGCCTTCGGGGATGGATCAAACTCGTCAGCAAGCATGCAGCCTGCCGCAAGCCTGAGCGCGTATGGCCGACATGCAAGCCTAACCGACACCTGTTTATATGTCTCTTCCTGATCCGGCAGGTATTTATTACCGAGTATTTTTCTGAAAAGCTCAAGTACTTCGTCATGGGAAAGCACATCAAGTTCCTGGACATGCGAGCGGCTTCCACACAATTTCTGCGCCAGTCCCTTATCCCGAGTGGTGAGCAACACACGCCATCCAACGCAATCAGGTACGAGCAGAAACGCATCATCTGTCCTTACATCATCGAGGACAACTATACCACTGCCTTGACTCTGGTAATACTGCCCAAGTACAGAACGGAGTTTATCGGGAGAATCACCGACTTCTTCGGTGGAAACATTCAATCTGGTTAAAAGCTCGATACCGGCATCAAAAGGTGTTTTATCACCAAGATAGACAGGAAGAAAGGTGTAGCGATCACCATGTTTCTCTACAAAAGCCTGGGCAAGAAATGTCTTTCCCATGCCACCCATGCCCTGAAGAGACGCGAGGGCAACCGTAGATTTTCTGTCGTTCTCAAGAAGTTCCTTTTCAAGCCATGCCATCGACTTTTCACGGCCTACAAGTTCGTTGATATCACCAATTCTCAAGGAATTAAAGGCAAGGTTTATTGAGCTGTCTGGGTGCGGAACCGCACTTTTCGGTTTTGACGGTTCTATTCGACCGGGAAAAGGTGCTTTTCTCTCAGGAGCATCTTTACTTACGCCTTTCAATAATACTTCTTTTGCAGATTCCTCTTCGTGTCCGACAAGGTCAATATAAACAATCGATCCCAGTAAACCCTGTATGTCAATATTATCTATCCTGATGGGAATAAGTTTTCTTTTAAGACTGCGGGGATCTTCCCGGAGTGCAGCGTGCCATTCCGGGTGTGTATAAAGTGCATCGACATAATTTTGTGAAATCACGGCAATAGTACATTCACACTCTTTCGATGCCTCATTCATTTTCTCAATGAAGTTATGCCCCGGAAGTATGTCCCATTCCTGAATAAAAGTTGAATACCCATTTTCTTCAAGTACACCTGCTATCCAGGTGGCACGTTTCTTATCATTGCCATTATAACTGATAAAGAAGTCTTCCATGACGATGTCCCATTAAAAAAATAGAGTATGTACTGCAACATATAAAACTATCAAATCATCCCTGCGAAATTGATAATGAAGTATTTGATTCAATTACCTCTTTCAATTTGTTCGCAAGGACCTGAACATGGGGGCGCACCATCATGTTCCGATGGTTTCCTGTGACCTTATGGACTTCGATCCCCTCTGTTGCGAATTCAGACCAGATTGCGACAGGGTCTTTATCTCCTTCCAGCAAGCTAAATTTTTCAGGAAGTTTTTCACTTGCCCTGAAGAAGTCTATTTTACCACAAAATGGTTTCATGGAGAAGTCATAATATGCTTTGTTGTTAGCCTTTATTACCCGTAAAAAACGTCTCGCCTGGTCAAGTCCGAAATCTGGAGGAAATAAAGCCTTTTTCTCCGCCTCTTTGATGACATAAAGCAGTTGCTCATCCGGTTCCAGATGACGGAGGTGATCCACCGACAGAGGCATCATCTCTCCCATTAAAAAGACCAACAGTTCGGCATCGTCCCACTCCATCTGTTTTCCATGTTCTCCTGGAGCGCTGCTGTCTATGAGAGCCAGTAGGGAAACCTCCTCCGACAGGCCCTTGAGTTGTCTGGCCATCTCAAATGCCACCACACCGCCAAACGACCAACCTGCCAGGTTGTATGGGCCTTCAGGCCGGACCGTTCGAATAGCATGGAGATAATATTCGGCCATCTCTTCAACTCGCATGAGCGGTTTATCTCCATCATCTGTCCCCAATGCCTGGAGCCCATAGAGAGGTATATCAGGACCAAGGTTCTGGGACAGTTCCATGTAACAAAGCACGTTCCCCCCATCCGGATGAATACAGAAAAGTGGAGGTTTAGAACCGAGAGGCTGAATTGCTACCAGATGCGACCATGGTTCATGCGTCGTATTTTGATTCAATAGAGTAGCTAATCCTTCAATAGTCGGGGTCCGGAATAATGCCTGCAGGGACAGAGTTCTTCCCTTCTTTTCCTCGATCTGTGTTACAAGCCTCACCGCCATGAGTGAATGACCTCCCAGTTCAAAAAAGTTATCACGAACACCAATAGGATGTCGTTCCATTATCTCTTCCCAGATTTTAGTGATCTGCAATTCCAGAATTGTACGTGGGGCAAGATAACCCTTCCGTATATTGTTTCCATTTTTATCAGGAGCAGGCAGTGCCTTACGATCAACCTTTCCTTCTGAGGTTACCGGTAATAGATCCATCTCTACAAAAAATGAGGGGACCATATAATCAGGCAACCATTCTTTTAAAAACTGACGTAATTCTGTGTTTTGTAAGTCGTGTCCTTCAAGCATTACAACGTAGGCAACTATATGCTTCTCTTCTTTTGATGTTTCATTGACTATAACAGCAGACTCCCGTATATATGGATTTCTTTCCAATACGACCTCAATTTCTCCCGGCTCAATACGGAAACCACGAATTTTTACCTGGTCATCTACACGACCCAGAAATTCAATATTGCCATCGGGAAGCCAGCAAGCCAGATCCCCGGTTTTATAAAGCCGTGAATTAGCTTCTTCACTGAAAGGATTGTTAATA
>JABHIW010000178.1 GCA_018670825.1 Candidatus Scalindua sp.
AAAGTCAGATTGCTCAATGTAAGCCTCGTTACTGATGAAATCCTGATCCAGTGCCTTAGTATCCTCCGGCATACCCTGAGTATAGTAATATCCTATCTCATCTGCGATGTCGGCGGAATAGTTCCCTGGAGTACTTATGGGAACGTTGGGGTTAGTTGGGTCAATGTTTATAGGTGACACATAAAGTTCAAAATATGGGTGTGCTTTCATTAAGTAAAACCTGCATATCCCCGTCAATTTCTGAAAAGGTGCAAGTTTAAAAGACACCCTTATCCATTTACTCCACTCTCCCTCATTCAAAAGTATCTCTTCATCTTCAACTCGTATCAAAGCTACAGGGTTACTATGATCGACTTTGATGATTAACTCTGTGCTTACTCTTTCCCTGCTCACTTTAAATGGATTTGGAGGCCCTATAAGTTCTGTTTTTATGGTATTGTTCAACATTTTTACATTGAACAGCCTGCCGCTCTCTATCTCCCTCTCTTCATCCTCTAAATCTTTGGTAGTATAAAAGGAAAATGTTCCATAGGTCCCAAGTATATCAGGTGTTCCCATACCGGAAAGAGTATTAGCCTCAGTACTGACGGGTGGGAAATTTGCCGGGACCTTTAGAACGGTAGACGGAATACCATTATCCTGCAAAATTTCCCAGAACGCCTTTCCTTTCCTTAAAAGTAAAGTCTCTGCATTTGAAAAAGGAATTAGCCAATCGCCTATTTTCATAGTTTTTTTCGCTTCTGTTGTCTTTGAAGTAGAGAGATAAGGTATATATGTTTGGGGATCTCTGGCAATGAAATCAAAGATTCCATGCCCTCCGGGATTCATACCGGTGATAAAGTTTGACCAGGCCACAGGGCTTTGAGGTGGCATAGAGGTAGCCAGTGGTTTAAAATCTCCTTTTTCCTTGAGGAGTTTAAAGTTTGGAAGCATATCCTCTTTCATATATTTATCAAGCAAAACAGGATCCATACCGTCAAAACCTAATAGCAGAATTTTTTTCGTAGATTCTGCTGGGCTTGTATTACCTGTACAGAAAACGTTGAGGATAAAGAGGCATAGAATAATAAAAACCTTTTTCCATATCATGTTTTTTTCTATGCAAAAATAGAAGTTTTTCATCAGTCTAATTCCCCTCTTCTTTAGCCTTTGCACTAAATAAAGGTTTTCCGGTCATATAAGACGGAATTTCTATTCCAAATAACTCAAGAACCGAAGGTCCCATGTCTGCAATGTGTGGATTGTCCCGAGAAATTTTCTTATTACAGAAAAATACTCCCGGTACCAACGGTGGATCCATACAGTGGTCGCCACTCCAGCTTTTTTTGTTATCTTCAAATATTTTTTCATCTACTCTGCCAACTGCCGCGCCCCATGAAGCCCTGTAACCTTCATTACACCCAATGATAATATCCGGTCCATTCTCCTTATAAGGTCCGTCATAGTAGTCTGTAATGCTGTAGCATTTCCTTATGGCGACAACGCCCTTTTCATCATCCATTAATCCATTCAATTTTTCTATCAACTCCCTTTTCAACTCTTCCTTTTCCTCTCCGGATACGATTCCTTTTGATTCTCTCCCTTTCTCGTTTATATATATACCGCTCATTCCAAATGTATAAGCCCGGGTTTTTCCCCATTCTACACCTTGAAACCATTCATTTCCTGTTTCTTTCTGATCCTTCAGGGCCAGATAGCCATTCTTATATAGCCACGTATTTAGATTAATACCCCGCTTAAAAGGCTTAAACCCATGGTCTGACATGACAAACAGGACATCATTTTCATCTATCCTCTCCATAGTCCTGCCTACCAAATGGTCCATTTTTTTATAAAGATCTTCTATAGTACCTCTGTACTTTTTCTGGTCAACTCCTATAGCATTGGCGGGATGATCCTTTGTTATGAAACGCATAAACATGTGTTGAATTCTATCCGTCGTGTCAAAAACACAAGTGCACAACCCTTTTCTGGTTTTATCAAGGGCATTGAAAAACATCTCCTCTCTTTCATGGTGGTACTTATAAACCTGTTGGAGAAAAACATCTTCATTTATAGCCCTCTCATTCAATGCCCATGTGTCTTCGGCCAACCCTAACGTTGCATAGCTTCCCTGTAATTTAGATAGATATATTGAATAAGAGAAAGGGTAAGAAATAGGAAGAGAAGGTTTTTCTGGATCTATATTTATGGGACTCAGATACATTTCAAAGTGGGGATGAATCTGTTTAATAAAAAAGAGGCAGATTCCCCGTATTTTTATACCGGGGCCAGCCTTGAAGGTTAATTTAACCCAATGCGAGTACAAGCCCGGTTTCAATTTGAATTTATCTTTAGAAACCTTTACCTCTGCTTCTGTGTTTCCGTTAAGTGTAATCTCCAGGGGAATCCGTATCTCTTCAACCTGTTTTAATGATTTGTTTTCAGGACCGGGAATATAAGTTTTGATTTTGTGACTTTCAATTTTGACCGGGATATGAACACCTCCTGTCTTTTCCTCATTTGAGTTACTATTATTGGAGGTATAAAAAGTAAATGTCCCCTGTGTCCCTCTCAGATCAGGTACACACATGCCTGAGAGTAAAGTACCATTGAGCTTCTCTGGTGGAAATGTCATTGGCACCCTTATTATGGAACTGAAGATGCCATATTCATCTAGGATATTCCAGAACGGCCTACCCTTCCTGAGCAATTTGACTATTGGTTTACTAATAGGTATCGAATAATTTCCTATAGAAATGGATCTGGACGATTTCTCAATCTTTGTTGAGGATAGTTCTGGAAGATAGGTTTTAAGGTTTCTGTTCAAGAAGTCAAAGATATTATGTCTGGATGGATCAACGCCTGTCATAAAGGTTGACCAGGCCACTGGCGACATCGCAGGGAGTGTGGTCTGCAGCTTCTGAAATGTTCCGGATCTACTCAATTTGGATAGGTTTGGCAGTTTACCTTCTCGCATATATTGAGACGCTAATTCAGGATCCATTCCGTCTAAACCCACGATAACAACGCGCTTGACATCATGTTTTGTATGTAAGGGTCTCTTTCTCTTGAAAGTCTTAACAAGAAACCGGATAGGCCAAAAGAGGAAGGTCAGTAATGCCAGGAAGAAAGTTACAAGTAATATAAAAAACGAAGAGACAAAGGCAAAGCCTGCGCCAGGCCCAATATATGCATAAGCACTTTCAGTATTGTTAATCAATACTAATACAATAAAAATCGAAAATAAAAAAAACTTTTTCGAAATATTAGCAATCATCTCAATTTGCCCTGTATTGATCATTATTTAAATTAAGTTTTTGATTAAAAACCCCCCCTTTTCACTGGAATTATCCATTCCCGCAGTACCTGATGGAGCCCTTTCTGCAATTCTGTGTTAACGCTTTCCCGTCATGACTGTTATCAACCAGGCATGCCAGAATTTCTAAAAAGCAATTTCTTATCATCCGGTATTGTTTGTGGTTAATTAACATATCCGAGACTCTTAAGGGCTTCCTTGGTTTGGTCGTCCGGTTCTCCTGACGGCACAGCTGGTCCCGGTTTTGGAAGCTTAGCCAGATATTGCTTCAGCTGCGTCATCATCCTCTCAGCTCGCATGGTGTCCTGACCGATTATATTAACATTTTCCCCAGGGTCATCCTTCAGGTTGAACAGCATATGTTGGCCCTTACTGTTCCAGATGAATTTGAAGTCACCCTCGAAAATCGACTGCCAGCTGCCATCCTCAGTGAAAGGCTGTAGAGGGTACGTCTCCGCTATGATTGGATGCTTGATTTGAGACGGCAAGGTGCCTTGAATATTTTCCGGTATGGCTATTCCAACCCTTTCACAAATCATTGGTAGAATGTCGGTTAGTTGCAACTGTAAATCTGTTCGTTTTGGCAACATTTCACCGGTAGGATATTTTATTAATAACGGAACGTGAAGCTCCTCCTGATAGAGATAATGACCGTGGCTGAATTTGCCATGTTCACCAAACAATTCACCATGGTCTGACGTAACGATAATCAGCGTGTTATCGTACAAATTCTCCATCTTGAGTTTTTGTAATAGCTGGCCGATATAATGGTCCATAAATAAAATCTCGGCGTCATAAAGCGCACTGATTTCATTCCACGTCGGTTTCCTTCCGGTAAAGTTTGTGTCCTTGGGAAGAAACTTTAATCCGAAACTTCTAGGGGGGCGATATGGTGTATGCGGGTCAAAATAATTCAGGAAAAGAAAAAACTCTTTCTCACGAGCTCTTTTAAGCCAGTTCAGTGCACTGGCAGTAATCTGATTTGCCAGCCGACCGTTCAAGGTACTTATCTGAGAGTCGTTGTAATAGTCAAAACCTTTATTCAGGCCGAAAACCCGTTTCAGCCAGGGACCGCCTACTTCCGCAGCAGTTGTGTACCCGGTATCCCTAAGCATCTCTGCCAAAGTAACTTCGTTCTGAGCCAACCCGCGCGCCCTGAATGCGTCCCACGATTTCGGCCCTTTGATTGCATTGGTCAAAAGCAGCGGGCCATCGGGATCATAGCGTGCTCCGTGGCTCGAAGTGAATTTTCCAGTGAAGAGGGATGCATGCGAAGGAAGTGTCCAGCTTGATGGTGCAATTGCACGTGTGTAAAGGACTGATTCTTCCGCGAGTTTATCTATGTTCGGACTTGTCCGTCTCCGGTATCCATAGCACCCCAGTCGATCAGCCCGTGTGGTATCCAGCGTTATGAGGATAATGTTTGGCTTTTTTGCGTTATGTTGTTTTCCACAACCGCTAAGCAAAAGGCTCGGCGACAAGCCTGCCGCCAGACCTCCGTAGAGTCCATATTTCAATAACTCACGCCGACTCAAGCAGTTTGCAGACTTTTGTTTATGTTTCATACCTGGTATTTCTCGTCTTTATTTTCTGCTTACAGGAGCGGTTACATTTGCTCCCTTACTTACATTTATCGATCGCTCATTATATCATCTCTGTAGTTTGTTTTGCCATTATAATCCTGTTGAACAGGATGAAATAATAATCCGTTGGTTATTTTCAATTAACGGTCTTGCCCAGTTACTGCAGGTAACCAAGACTCTTGAGGAGTTCTACTTCTTCAGGGGACAAAGGATCGACCGTCCTTCCTGTTCTGCTGATTCTCAAGAAGTCTCTTAGTCGTGAACGCATTAACTTGACAAGGGGAGTATGCTTGGAGGAGACATCTATATTTTCTTCCGGGTTGTTAACTAAGTCGTAAAGTTCCAATTTTCCTGTTACACGATTGAAGTGGAGTTTGTAGTGATCTTGTCGAATGAAACGCTTGATATCGTCGACCGTTTTGTTGTCAACTATGTTGTTCCAATCTGCTTCACCAAAAAGTAATCGCTTTGGTGATCCGGCTTTATTCTTTTGCCATAAGGGTTGCAAATTTATGCCGTCTAAAACTGGAGGCGGGGAAATGCCCAGCATGGCAAGTAGAGTCGGCATCACATCGAGCAGTGAGGCAATACCTTTGATACGCCGTCCTTGTGGCAAATTGGGTCCTCGCATAATTAGAGGAACATGGAGGGTTTCCTGGAAAAATGTCCGGCTGTGGAGTACTCCTCCGTGTTCCATAAACTCTTCGCCGTGGTCTGATGTGACAATTATCAGGGTGTTGTCAAGCATGCCCTTTTTTTCAAGGAGTGCAAATAACCTTTCCATTCCATCGTCCATTTGCCGAATACCGGCATCATACAGATCAATCAAGTGTTCAGTATCTGCTTGGTTTGGCATCGGTATCCGGCCGTATCGGAAGTCTAGCAGTTGGCTGGTAC
>JABHIW010000006.1 GCA_018670825.1 Candidatus Scalindua sp.
CGAAAGGTTTCGACCGAGTAACTGGATGCAAGAGTTGCACTCTGAGGTGGTCAGGAGGCCTCATAAAAAACCTGGCGAAAACTTAAATGCTGATAATGAACTAGCATTGGCTGCGTAAAACCGGCCGCGTCTTTTCAATTTGTGCCTGCGGGGTTGAATGGGCGTAAAATAGCAGGATAGTTAAACCTTTTTGCTCAAAGGGGGTTTAGCGAAACTTTATTTTGAGATAGCTGTTTTGAAGGCCTGTCTGTCGGCATTTGATTCGGTGAAATTAAAAGATAGACTATGTGTGTAGACGCTTTTGCTGAAATACTTTGGGACGCGGGTTCGATTCCCGCCGCCTCCACCAAAATTATTTAGGTAATTTATTAACAAGAGTTTATATAGTAATAAAGGATACTTTCACGGAAAAATGAATGCTACAAGGGTCTTAATCATTGCAGATGCCTGGGAAACCGTAGATGAACTTAGAGTTTTCTTCGAGTTACACGATTTTGAAACAGAAGTTGCGCTGAACATTAAGGTCGCATTGGCAATTCTGGAGGAAAGAAAGATGGATCTGACAATAATTGGTTTTAAGGTCCAGGATATGTCTGGTATTGAAGTCTTAGCACATGTTCGGGCGATAGACCCTTTTATACCAGCTATCATAATTCATGGAAGTAATTCTAAACGAATAGAATCAATGATTAAGAAGGCAAATGTTCAGGCCTATATTCCAGAACCGATTGAATGGGATTCATTTCTCCATAAAGTAAAAAAGGTACTTGCCTCTCATGTGAGCAAGGTCGCATAAATCGCTTTTAAAGATGAAACTCCTTTTACGCAGAAAACATACCACATCCAGAATTCTCTGTTTCTTCCTAGTTGTCCTCGTTTTTTTTTATATCATATGTTTAGAAAATGTATGGTCCACACCAAAAAGCGAAAAGCTTAAGGAAGAAATAGATGCAATATTGCAGAAATATAAACCAAAAGGTACTCATGTCGGCATAAGCATATTTTCGATAAGTGAGGACAAATACCTATATGAGGTCAATTCTAATAAACATTTTGTCGTTGCTTCCAATATGAAGTTATTTACGACGGCAACCGCTTTGGTCTATCTTGGTGCAGGTTTCGAATACAAAACTGAAATATTTTATCGTGGTGATATCTCTGCTGACGGCAAACTGGATGGTGATATTATCATAAAAGGAAGCGGTGACCCAAATATATCAGGAAGGTTCTTTGACGGTAATGTGACCGCAGTTCCTGACTACTGGGCTGACAAAATTAAGAAGTATGGTATACAGGTAATTAATGGTGATATCATTGCAGATGACAGAATTTTTGATAGAGAATTTGTTCATAGTAACTGGCCAAAAGATCAGCTTACGAAATGGTATTGTGCGCCGGTAAGTGGTCTCTCTTTTAATGATAATTGTGTTGATATTAAGGTGAAACCCGGCAGTAAGCCCGGAGGGCTTATCTCCGTGCAAATTGAGCCTGAAACATCTTACATTACAATAATTAATAAATGTAAAACCACCTCGTTGAAGTCAAAACATTATTATTCATTGTACAGGAAGCCATTTACAAACCAGATTAATCTTAAAGGTTTTGTGTGGTCAAAGGCTAAGCCAACGAAAGAGTGGATGACGATACATAATCCACCTTTATATCTGGCAACGGTATTTAAAGAAATATTAGAAGATAAAAATATCCGTATTACAGGAGAAGCGAGGGTCATAAATAAGTCAGATATAAACATCAGGATTAAACAGCATAAACTAGTAGCTACGACTTCAAGTTTGAGGCAATCTATTACTGTGGCTAATAAACGCAGCCAGGGATTTTACGCGGAACAGATACTTAAGACCCTTGGAGCAATTATTAAAAAGGAAGGAACTTTTTCCGGAGGGTTGGCAGTAATTTCAGATTTCATAACAAAATTAGGAATTCAGGAAGATCATTATCACCTTGATGACGGTTCCGGATTATCAAAAAAAAACAAATTAACACCGGAAATGTTCACAAGATTATTGCGCTATATGTACAAACACAAAAATGCCGGAATTTTTCTCAAATCACTCCCAATTGCAGGAACAGATGGTACACTTAAAAAACGGTTGAAAGAAGAACCTTATAAATCAAGAATAAGAGCGAAGACAGGGTATGTTAATGGGACAAGCACACTTTCCGGATATGTTAAAACAGTAGATGAAGAAATAATAGCTTTTTCGATACTGGTAAACAAAATTAAAGGAGGCGCCTGGCAGGCAAAGCGCCTTCAGGATATTATCTGCAGGTCCCTGGTAACTTACAATTAAAGATTTGTAATTATGTATCACAAAATGTTTTCTAAATAATTTCCTGTATAAGACCCCTTGGTGCTGGCAATTTTTTCAGGAGTGCCGGCGGCAACAACCTCTCCTCCTTTTTCGCCTCCTTCAGGTCCCATATCGATTATATAGTCTGCTGTTTTGATAACGTCAAGGTTATGCTCAATAACAATTACAGTATTTCCCATGTCAGTAAGCTGGTGAAGTATCTTCAGGAGTTTTTGTATATCCGCGAAGTGAAGTCCCGTTGTCGGTTCATCAAGTATATAGAGTGTTTTGCCCGTGCTCTGTTTTGCAAGTTCAGTTGACAGCTTAACTCTTTGTGCTTCACCACCGGAAATGGTCGTGCTTGATTGACCAAGCGTTATGTATCCTAATCCCACATTGCGTAATGTTCTCAGTATACGTTCAATACGGGGAATATTTTTGAAAAAATCATATGCTTCTTCTACACTCATGTCCAGTGTATCGGAAATAGTTTTGCCTTTATATCTTATCTCCAGTGTTTCCGGATTGTATCTTTTACCCTGGCATTGCTCGCAGAGAACAAACATGTCCGGCAGGAAGTTCATGGCAATTTTCTTCGTCCCCTGGCCTTCACATAATTCACACCTGCCTTCTTTAACGTTAAAGCTGTAACGGCCGGATTTGTATCCCCTTATCTTTGACTCCTTTGTCTGGGCAAAAACATTTCTTATATGACTGAAAAGATCGGTGTACGTTGCAGGATTGGACCTCGGTGTGCGGCCAATCGGTGACTGGTCGATCTCTATTACCTTATCAATCTTTTCTATTCCCGTTATCCTGCTATGTTTACCCGGCTTGAGACGGCTTCCGTAAATTGACTTCATTAAAGCCCTGTGTAATATTTGATCGATCAGAGTACTCTTGCCTGAACCGGAAACACCCGTTATACAGCAGAAAATATTTAATGGAATCTTGACATCAATTGATTTGAGGTTATTTTCCCTGGCGCCTTTTATCAGGATAGCATTTTTCATATCTGCAATTTTTCTGGTTCCTGGGGTTTTCACCTTAAGTTTATGGTTCAGGTATTCAGCAGTTAATGATTCTTTATTGGCGATTATCTTCGCCACAGAGCCACTTGCTACTACCTCCCCTCCATGTTCACCGGCACCGGGTCCCATATCAATTACATAAT
This sequence comes from Candidatus Scalindua sp., assembly GCA_018670825.1. GTDB lineage: Bacteria > Planctomycetota > Brocadiia > Brocadiales > Scalinduaceae > Scalindua. The sequence continues at coordinate 3,487 of JABHIW010000006.1, forward strand.
CTGCGTTACGTATGGTTTCTTCATCATGTTCGACTACTATTACGGTATTACCGGAATCCTTGAGTTTTTTTAATGTATCGATTAGCTTTTTGTTATCTCTCTGGTGTAATCCAATAGTTGGTTCATCCAATACATAGCATGCGCCAATCAGGCCGGTCCCAATCTGTGTTGCCAATTGAATCCTCTGCACTTCTCCACCGGAAAGAGTATCACTTCTCCTGTCCAGCGTTAAATAATATAGTCCTATATCCAGCATAAACCTTGATCTTAATATAATTTCTTTCAAAATTCCCTTTGCTATGATCTCTTTCTCACCCTTGAATTTAAGAGACTTAAAGAAATCAAAAACATTTTCTACCGTCATTGAGGTGATTTCAGTTATTGTCTTATCATTGACTTTTACCGATAAAGCTTCAGGCCTTAACCTCGCGCCGTTACACTCTTCACAGGTAGTATAGTCCATGTATTTTTCGAGGCGTTTTATGACATCCGGACTGTTTGTTTTATCATATACTTGCCGTAATGCCGGAATAACACCTTCAATGCGTTCATCTGTGTTAAGATTTTTAGTATTGAGAGGTCCGCCATGTAATAAAATATTTCTCATCTTTTTGCCGATCATTTTGAATGGGACCTCGGCATCAACATCAAATATTTCTGAGAACTCGTGTAATAAACTATTGTAGTGTTCCTGTGTAATCGGACTCCAGTTTGACCATGCATGGACGGCGCCTTCACTTAGACTTAATTCTTCATTAGGAATTATTAATTCCGGATCAAACACCAGCGTCATACCCAGTCCCTCACACTCCCTGCATGAGCCGTACGGGCTATTAAAAGAGAACATTCTGGGTGCCAACTCCTCATAGCCAGTTCCACAATCCGGGCAGGAATAGCGCTCACTGAAAACCATATCTACCCACTTCCCCTTCTTTTCCCGGGTAATAATCACTACGCCTTCTCCCAGCTCCAGACTCGTATGTATTGAATCGCTGAGCCTTTTCTGAATATCATCTTTAACAATAAGTCGGTCTACGACGATATCAATATCATGCAACTTATACCTGCTTAGTTTGACTTCGGAACTTGCGTCAATGATCTTTCCATCGACTCTGGCACGTATGAAGCCCTTACGTCTGATTTTCTGAAAAATTTCTTTGTGTTCACCTTTTTTGCCTTTAATTATTGGTGATAGGATCATAATCCGCGTACCTTTGGTTATGCGGTTTACTTGGTGCATAATCTGCTCTATGGTTTGTCTTGTGATTAATGTTCCACAATTATGGCAATGGGGAGTGCCAACTTTTGCAAAGAGAAGGCGCAGGTAGTCGTATATATCAGTTGTTGTGGCAACGGTAGATCTTGGGCCTGTATGGCTTGTGCGTTGTTCGATTGCGATAGTGGGAGGGAGACCTTCTATGAAATCGACATCCGGCTTTTGCATCTGGTCGAGGAATTGCCTTGCATATGAGGAAAGGCTTTCAATATAACGGCGTTGCCCTTCCGCGTAAATAGTATCAAAGGCCAGGGAAGATTTGCCGGAACCGCTTACACCGGTTATCACCACTAGCTGATCTCTGGGTATGTTTATATTAATGCTTTTCAGGTTATGTTGTCTTGCGCCCTTTATTGATATGAGATTGGCAGGTTCTGGCTTAATAGAGTTACTTCTTTTTCTTTTTACTTGCATCAGGCATCTTCTTCCAGTTTTGCACCAAATGTGTTAGTAGTCGTACGCCAACTCCGGAAGAACCTTTTCTTATGTATGGAGTATCCTTTTCTGCAAGAAAAGTTCCCGCAATATCAAGATGGACCCATGGGAACTCTTCAACAAACTCATCTAAAAAACATGCGGCCGTAATAGTACCCGCATATTTGCCACCGGTATTCTTGATATCAGCAATAGTACTTTTTATCAAGTTACGATACTCATCCCACAGAGGCAATTCCCACACCCTTTCATGGCAGTATTCACCGGCTTGTTTCACCTGGTCTTTAAGCTCTTCGTTATTACCAAGCATACCTGATGCAAAAGTACCAAGCGCGGCAACACATGCACCTGTTAATGTAGCAATGTCTATTACGGCATCAGGTTTGTACTTTTTCGCGTAACTGATAGCATCGGCCAGTATCAGGCGCCCTTCAGCATCCGTATTTAATATCTCCACGGTTTTTCCTGACATGCATTTGATAATGTCCCCCGGTTTCAGGGCACTGCCACTGGGCATATTTTCTGTGCACGGTATCAGACCTACAAGGTGTTCTGATGGTTTTAGGGCTGAAAAAGCCTTAAAAGCTCCCAGGACGGCTGCGGCGCCAGACATATCAGCCTTCATCAGGTCCATATTGGCACCGGGTTTTAAGGATATTCCACCAGAGTCAAAGGTTACACCTTTTCCTATAAGGACTATTGTATCATTGGTTTTCTTCTTCGTATTATGTTCAAGGATGATAAACTTAGGTGGTTCAGAACTTCCTCTTGATACATTCAACATGCCACCCATGCCTAGTTTCTTCATTTCCGGGTTGGATAGCACTTTGCACTTAACTCCGCTTTTTTTTGTAATCTCTTTAGCTTTATTTGCAAGGAATGTTGGTGTCGCATCGCTTCCCGACATATTTACAAGATCACGTGTGAAGCAGACAGCCTCTGCTACAATTTGGGTTTTCTTCACTATAGATTTAATATTTTCCAGAACATCTTTTTTCTGAACAACCAGAGAGTAATTTGTAATAGCCGTTATTTCTTCCTTCTTTAACGTCTTATACATAGTGAAATTATAAAGTGACAATAAGATACCCTCTACAACTGAACGGGTAACGTCTTCCAGGGGAATTCCCTTGGTTTCCATTTTATATAATAGAATTGAAGGATTTTTATATTTCTTTCTCTGGATTACTCTGGTGGCGGTGCCTGTCGCCTGTCGGACCTTATCTAGTGAAAATTCAGTAGTTTTTCCTAATCCGACTAGCAGAATTCTTTTTGGAACGATCTTTTTATCAGTTGGGACTAGTACCGTTTCATTTAGCTTTCCGGTAAAATCCTTGTTTTGCAGTAAACTTGATATGGCTCCTCCCGAAGCTTTATTAAGAGCGCTTAACTCTGAAGGTATTTTCCCACCATTTTCAAAGAGGCTTATTATGATTACGTCTGTCGATTCCTTTTCTGCTACACCAAATTTTACTGATAACTTCATCTAAAGTCCTCCATAGAAAGAAGAGAAAACAAGGGTTTTTTATAGTTTTAGAGCGGTGTATTATACTAATTTGTACGTACATGACAAGAGAACCTTGTTCTTTTGACAATCAAAGCCCTTTACACTAAAATTGACGGATTACAAATAATTTTAAAATCAGCAGTGGGGAAAGTGATGAAAACAAGGTTTTTTATAACACTAATTTCTTTTAGTTTTTTAGGTTTATTAATAAATGGTTGTGGTGATAATACACCAAGCCCCCATGGTGGTATCGCCGGTGGTAGTGGCGGCGGCGATATGAACTATGAGCAGCAGGCGTTGAAAATGGAGCAGGACGATCTTGCCAAACTGAAAGTAGGAAAAAATCAGTATGCAGATAGCGGTCATGTCAGCGCTCATGGAAGCGTTGAAACGAAAAATGATCCTAACGAGGTAATTGCAACAGTAAATGGTGAAAACATACTCCGCATGGAACTTGACAAGATACTCGATAAAGCTAAAAAAAGAATGAGTAAATCCAACTTGCACCTTGTTGAAGAAAAAATCATAAATGACTTAATCACACAGGCCGTACTCAAGCAGTTTATTAAAAAGGAAAATATCCAAATTGATCCAAACCGTATTGAAAGTGAGATAGCGAATTTCAAAGAGAACATAAAGAAAAATCCTCAGACTAAGGACAAAAGTCTTGAAACGCTTTTGGAAGAGCAGGGGGGAAGCCTTGCCGAATTGAGGGTCGCCCTGGATATTTCATTTGCAATAGACCAGTATATGGAAAAGACAATACTGGAGGAAGAGATAGTAACGTATTTTACAGAAAATAAAGGTAACTTTAACGGAGAAATCATTTCGGCAAGTCACATACTTGTAGATACAAAAGGTGTGGAAGATGAGGCGAAATTAAAAGAGGCAAAAGAGAAAATAGATAAGATAAAAAAAGAACTTGATGAAGGAGCTGATTTTGTACAACTTGCTAAAGCATACTCCGACTGTCCTTCCGCAAAAACTGGTGGAGATTTAGGCCCTATCAAGAGAGGTGAAATGGTGAAAGAATTTATCGAAGTTGCATATGCTACAGAGCTAAATGGCATAAGTGACCCGGTAAAAACTCAGTTTGGTTATCACATAATAAAGATTACAAGTAAAGATGAGGGTAAAGACGTTAAGTTTGAAGAAGTTAAGGAGAAGGTCAAGATTGCACTTCATAATGAAAAGACGTTAAACCTAATACAGGATTTACAAAAAAAATCGGAAGTTAAGGTTTTGTATACGCCAACCCCATACTATGCGGCAACCTCATCCGGTGGTGGTCATGGAGGTATGATGGGAGGCGCAAGCATGCCAGGTGGGCACGGAGCAGTCTATGGTGATCATGCCAATATGAAAACGCAGACTTCTCCTCATGGTGGTTCTTCACCTCACGGTGGCAGTATGCAGTCTGGCCAGGGCAATCCTTCACCTCATGCAGGAATGCCAATACCGGATGGTACGTCACCTCATGGTGGTGGTGACATGGGTGGTTCTTCACCCCATGGTGGCGGTTCAAATCCGCACGGGCAAATGAGTTCAGTAGAAGGTGGGTCAACGGAGCAGAAATTCACCCTTACAAATGATTGATAGAAGTCCTTCTACCGGACTTTATTATTCTTTTTCGACACGGCCTTGTTGTAACAAGGCCGTGTCCGGCCAATAAGGATCTCCCCTTCAAGAGAAGTCCAATACAGGAATCTCCTCATTGCCATAACTTTTTTTCTTTTCCGTAGAGACAATTCATGAATTGCCACTACGTTTGGATGTGCTTATTGTAGTGGTTTGATTTATCAAACCGGTGTTGTGAGGTACGATAAATCGTGTCACGACACCAAGAATAAAATTAGAAATCCATCTTCCCACCCGGCCCAGACGTTCGGACGGGTAGTTAAGAGGGATTTAGAAATATTATAAACGGAGTAACTTATTTAAATGGATCCACAGTTAGCTATAAAAATATCCGTTATTTTATACTGGAGTGCACTATTAATTTATACCTCTTACTGGATAGTCGGTTTCATGGGCAGAGGGGTAAGATTTTATGTGCTTCTGGGTGGGGTAGTTCTGCACACGGCATCAATTACCTTCAGAGGCATTGCTATAGAATACTTTCCACTGACAAACAAGTTTGAATCTTTTACCGGATTTGCGCTTGCCTGTTTTAGTGTGCTTCTGTTTTATTCCAGGGTAGAGAGTTACGTCTACAGGATTGCAACGTTTAGTGTAGGATATATTTTTTATGTTGTGGCTTCCGTTTGCTTTTCTTCTTATTTAATGAAAGTATCATACGCACCACCGCTCATGTTGACGATATGGTATATCCTTCATGTTCCCATATCTTTCTACTGCTACGCTTTGTGGACAAGTTCTTTCGCTGCGGCGATGGCGAGATATTTCTCCGGAGGAGGAGATAAAAGGCGGTTTGAGAATATAATTGATGCCGGTTTTCAATACGGATTCATAGCCTTCTCTATCTCTATGATATTTGGTGGTCTGTGGGGTTATGTGGCCTGGGGGTCTTATTTCCTGTGGGACGCGAAGTTGTTGTGGTCTGTGATTATCTGGTTCTTTTATGCTACATGCATCCATCTCGATTACTGGCCGGCAGCCAGAAAGTACAAGACGCCACTAGCCATCGTTGGGTTTGTTATATTGATGATAACATATGTCGGTACGAGTTTCCTTATTCGGAGTTCGCACAGTTTTTAGGGTTTTTGCCACGAAAACACGAAGACACAAAACATTAAGATATGATTAAAAAAATTAGACTAAAATAATATTTTACTAACGCTTCGTGCCTTTGTGCCTTGGTGGCAGATTAATGAGTTAAGCGAAAATGAAACATATATACAATTTCTTAAAATCTCAAAAAACGGGAATAATAGTTGGGTTTGCGGTTACAGGACTCCTCATAATAGGAAGTCTTATCATGAACTATTTCCCTGAATCTTATGAAGGTCTTTCGGGTGAAGATATTACCTTCTTCTTTAATGAACCTAAACTGATACACACCTGGTTCTACTTAATGTTTGTTGCCTTTGC
>JABHIW010000123.1 GCA_018670825.1 Candidatus Scalindua sp.
GCTTAACGAATTTAACCGGTCCGTTATGTTTGATTCCGTAATACTGAGTGGCAAAAAATACCAGTAAAGTAAGAGCCACGGTTGTATTATAGTTCGTCGTTGGAGAATGAAACAATGGGACCTGACCCAAAAGGTTCATTATGAGTATGTATAGAAAAAGCGTACCTATAAACGGGAGAAACTTATCAGACATTTTTCCCAAAAGTGATTTAACAAAGTTATCTAGAGCCTCTACGATGATTTCCAGAAATGCCTGCAATCCGCCAGGAATCTTCTTCAGATCACGAGTCGCTATTATCGCAAACAATCCGAGAAACCCGATAATCAACATAGACATTACTAACGGCGTCCACTGGTGCAGAGTCAGCCCGAATAGTTCAGCGTGTTTGTCAATAGGCAGTAAATCAAGAAATGAGGGAAGCTCAGGCACCCCACCACTCGAACTACCATGTGTCTCTTCTGTCAAACCTCTACTCCTTCTTAAATAAATAATAAGCTATAAAGTATTCTCAGCTATTTGATGAGAATGAATTTTCGATACAGATCCTGATTTAGTAGTAACAATATTATTGCATTCGGAAGATTGACGGTCATGAGACACAGCACCTTCGTCTTTAGCCTTGTTGAGGAAGTTCACCAAAACCATGCTTATTACCATTGAAAGGACAACCAACTGAACTATTGAAATCCCTATAAAAAGGGCCAATGCATTAACTGACAAATATTTAAATACGAGAAATAAAACCAGGGTCAACACCAGTATTTTTCCGGTACCCATAAAAGTAAACAATAAAGATTTCATTGTAGAGCCTGATTTAGATGAACGAGAACCATCATCAGAGAATGTGTCCGGATTAAGATCCCGGAACATATACTTTATAAACTGCCACAATGCAAGCGAAGTACAAAAGCTGATAATAATTCCGATTGCCAGACTCAGAGTAAGATCAAAAGACTTATAACGAAAAGAGACCAGAATCATCAATATAGACACAAACAACGTGGTATAAAAAACCTGTTTGACAAAATTCTTTTTCACCGTCAACAGTGTTTGTGCTTTGTTATACAGATCCAATATTATTTACCCTCTCCATCTTTTCTTTCCGTCTCTTTCATTACTTTTTTCAGCATATTACAGACTTCTATAACCCCGCCAGTTAAGGACAGCAGAAGAGCTGCAATCAACAACCACGGCTCTGTACCAAATTTTGAATCCAGATAACGCCCACCATAATATCCGCCCGCAAGGCAAATGGCCACTATAAAGCCCATTCCACTTGTAAGCCCCAATGCACGAAATGTACTTCTTGAATCATCCTCCAGATTCAAAACGTGAATTCTCCGCTTATTTCTTTAAAGATTTCATCACTTCACAACTGGCTGCTATAGTAGCATCAATATCCTCTTCGCTATGCACAGTTGAGATAAAAGCAGCCTCAAACTGAGAAGGCGCAAAATAAACCCCTTTTTCCAGCATACCGTGGAAGTAAGATGCATATCGCTCTGTATCGCATCTTTTAGCGGACTCATAGTCAGTTACTTCCTCCTCGCTGAAAAATGTGCAAAGCATTGAACCAACTCGTGTATGATAAGTGGGGATACCGGCTTCCTCAGCAGATCTCTTTAAACCTTCTGCCAGTCTTTTTGCGTTTCTTTCCAGTTTTGTATAAACACCCCTCTTTTTCAGTTTTTCCAGTGTAGCAATACCGGAAGCCATCGCCATCGGATTACCGGACAATGTCCCTGCCTGATATACCGGGCCGAGCGGTGAAATACAGTTCATTATTTCCGCCTTGCCACCGTAGGCCCCTACCGGCAAACCACCACCGATTACCTTACCAAGAGTGGTCAAATCGGGAGTTACTTTCTGCAGTTCCTGGACGCCCCCGCGGGAAACCCTGAATCCCGTCATTACTTCATCGAAAATCAAAACAATCCCATGTTTATCGCAGATTTCTCTTAAACCCTTCAAATATCCTTTTTTAGGTGGAATGACACCCATGTTCCCTGCAACAGCTTCAATAATTATACATGCAACATTTTCAGCCTTTTCACGACACACTTCCTTTACGACATCGAGATCGTTATAAGGTATAGTTAAAGTATTTTTTACATAATCTTCCGGAACACCCGGACTTGTTGGGACACCTAACGTAGTCGCCCCTGAACCGGCCTGCACAAGAAGTCCGTCCACGTGCCCGTGATAACAACCGTCAAATTTTATTACAATATCTCTCTTGGTATAGCCTCTCGCCAAGCGTATAGCACTCATTGTCGCTTCGGTACCGGAGTTGACCATACGGATCTTCTCGATTGAAGGCATCGCCTCCTTAATGAGCTCGGCCAGATGTGTTTCCAATTCAGTCGGAGCTCCGAAACTTGTACCTTTTTTCAGGACATCCTTCAAGGCTTTTACAACTGACTTATCGAGGTGTCCTAAAATTAACGGACCCCAGGAAAGTACATAATCTATATATTTATTGCCATCGATGTCATTAAGATAACAACCGTGGCCTGATTCTATAAAGAGAGGATCTCCTCCTACCGCTCCAAACGCCCTTACCGGACTGTTCACACTGCCAGGAATGCTATCCAAGGCCTTGCTGAACGCTTTTTTTGACTTTTCAGTAGTTAACATATTACAAAACTCTTCCTGATTTCTCTAAAAATTTCGAAAATTAGCAAAAGGATTAAATCTATCAATATTGGTTTTTATTGTCAATGACAAACTGTAAATTACGGCAAAAACAATGACCTTTTTAAAATTAATCGTAGCTACATACATAATTCTTATGGAACGAATGTACAAAACAAAAACCCGGCCAGTCAATAAAGATTTCCTGCTAATCCTGATTTGAGGACTGAGAAAGGGTAATTTCCGAATGCTGACTACTGAAAAGCTGATATTGAAACGCCTTCTTATCAGAATTGTTCTGCCATATGTTACTGCATGTTAAATCCTCTGCAATATCAGGGTTTTTATACCCACATACGTATGTCTTTATTCCGTACTGCTTTGCCAGTAATGATATACGATTATACTGCTTCTGTCTGAAGTCTAGATTGAGGGCCTTAACCCTGGACTTACTCGCCAGCAACCGTATGTCAACATTATCGCAGAAAGCTCGTGAGATTTCCGCCATGGCTTCTGTGTGCCCCAGACCCTCTCGAATATTTCTGTTTATAATTGGCCTGAGAAACAGATAATTAAGACCTACGCTTTTTATACCTGATTTGCCTAAAATATTTAAAAGCGGATCGAGATTATCAGCGGAATCTGTCAGTCCGGGTATTAAGAGATCGAACCTTATTTCAGGCAGTATCCCTATTTGAGTTAAAGCTCTTATGTTTTTTAATCTGGCTCCGGGTGTTGCCGCATGCGATTCGATCTGTTTTTGGATTTGCCTGTTTAAAGTCGTTATACCTATATGCGCATTGACGCTATTGCTATGTAATTTAAACAAGGCAATAAACCTGTCAGGGATACGCCCTTTGGTAAGAAAACTTACTCCGATACCTTTCTTCAGTAAGATGGCCATTAAACTATACGTAGTATCTAAAACCTCTTTTATCGGTTGAAACGCATCACAGGAGGGGCTGAAGTATACAAATTCCGGCACTTTCCTTTTACGGCCCAATTCATTTTCAAGTTTTTCAACCAGGTTAGTATATAACACAATTGTCCCGTCTCCAGGATAGTTAGAGTATCCTCTCGCATAACAATACGAACAGAGATGCGCACAGCCGGCTGTGGGGTTAAGCGTTGGTGTACCGTTCAAACACTTAAGTGTCGACGGAGACAGAACGCTGGATTTCCGCTCTTTAAGAAGTACTCTCATATGTTATACAAATCTAAACTAAGCGATTTTGCTGGCATGACCTGGCGTGAAGGCTACTGAATACTAATTGCCCTCTGTTTTGTTACTCACCGCGCTATTTAGTTTTTTCTTAATTTCACGTATCTTGATCTTGCCATCTACTAACAACTCTTTTTCGATTTTTGACAGTTTTTTCACTTTTGCTTCAATCTTCAACGCCATACTCCTATCCCCAACCCTCTTTTTCATGACCAGTTCTAAAGGCGCTTTTCCTCGTAGGTATTTTGACCCCTTTTTATCGCCACTCTCATGCTCTTCGAATCTTCTTTCCACATCAGTGGTTATTCCTGTATACAATCTCCCATTCCTACATCTTATCAAGTACAAAAACCAATTATTCATTTTTCCAGTCTCGGAGATTTACAAATCATGATTGAGGAGTTTAAGAGTTGAGAGATTAAGGAATTTGTGAATTTCTTAATTAACTGACTAACAGAAAATGACTATTTATGGAGTGCAGTGACCGTGTCAATGCTTAAATACACGCATCGTCACGGATGATGCACTCCATATCAGCATCACGGCTTGGCCACCGGTTTTCCCTTGCCACGGTTTGGACGAAAAGGCCTCTTCCTATTCCTGGCTTTTCGTTCTGGGGATGTGTTGTTTGCCAGGAGAGGATCTTTGCCGATCCATAAGGGAGAGATTTCATTTCTGCCAATAAGCTCGCGAAGATCTGAAAGATCATGCCTTGTTACAAATGTTAAAGCTTTCCCCTTCTTTCCCATACGCCCCGTGCGCCCCGTACGATGTGTATACGACTCCCTCCCTTGCGGCAAATCCCAGTTGACCACATGGGAAACATGCGAAAAGTCAAGCCCCCTCCCTGCAACATCACTGGCAAAAAGGTAGCGGATCTTCATGTTCTTAAATTGCCTGAAAACCGAGGTCCGTTTATCCTGGCTGAGTCCCGCATGTATATATCCGACGTCTTCAAAATCCTTCCGAAGTGAGGCAAACATCTTATCAACCATATGACGGGCATTGCAAAAAATGAGCGCCTGCTTAACATCTTCCTCCTTAAGGTACTTGATAAGTGCTGCCTGCTTGTCTTTTGGGTGTTGATAGGTAAAATAATGATCAATGCTTGTCGGTGCCTTTCTTTCCGTAATAAGCGAAATATGCCGGGGGTCACGCAAGCAATCATGAGCAAGTTTTTTGATATCTTCAGGCATCGTCGCGGAGAAAAGGAGTGTCTGGTGTTCACGAATGATACACGATAAGATGAATTCAATATCTTCAAGGAATCCTACCTTGAGAAGCTCATCTGCCTCATCGAGGATAGCACATTTCACATGCTTAAAGGAGAGTACCCCGCTATACAGATAATCAAGAAGCCGTCCCGGTGTTGCAACTAGGATATGAACGCCATGCTTAAGCTTGGCAATGTCTATATCCTTGTCAAACCCCCCATACACGGCGAAAGGAACAACACTGGTCCTTCTCGCGATATGCTGGATCTCAGTAACATACTGTATACACAATTCGCGCGTCGGAACAATTACGAGCCCCTGAATAGCATTAAGTTCAGGATCCACTTTTTGAATAAGAGGGATTGCACAGGCCGCTGTCTTTCCCGATCCTGTCTCAGCAAGAGCACAAAGATCATGCCCCTCCGCAATGATCGGATAAGCCGCCTCCTGAACAGGAGTCATTTCTTCATATCCCATCTTTTCAAGCGCACCGAGAATGTCTGAAGGGATGTTAAGTTCACTAAATTTCATAGATTTTTTATCTTTCTTTACAAGGTTACAAAAAGTTTTAGACGGTAATTGGGAATATTTCCTTGATATATATGAACAAATGGGAAGTATTCCTAATTATTCTCTCTTTTTTATCATAAATGCAGGTAATTTATAGCGTGAGCGGCGTTGGTAATGAATGAATACAGGGCATGCATTGGTTCTCTAACAGCATCCAAAAACGGCAAAATATCTTTTCTCAAGGCTTCATACTACCTCAAAATGGATATAATTGCCACCTAAATGTTTTGACGATGTAAAGGTGTAATGGTGCTGTTCCAATATTGTTCATTTCAGACAATGTATGGTCTCTAATGCTTAAAATGTACAAATATCCTTCCAAAGTTCTTACTGTCCTTGTTAATACGGTGATATCTCTTTTTTATACCAGGGCGTTCCAGAAAGCGCAGAACGGTCTTCTTTAACTGACCACTCCCTTTTCCGGGAATGATTTCCACGAGGGCAATCCTTTTGTCAGTTGCCTCATCTATAATCCGATTGAGCTCTTTTTCAATCAATTTCCCATTTTTACATACTTCATGTAAATCCAGTTTTAGTTTTGCCATAGGCTCCCATTCACCGCCAAGCCGCTCCCCGGACAAAAGGCGCCGAGGACAAGAAGAACGCAAAGGAAAAAATTAACAACAAACCTGTCTGCTCTGTTTTTAAATCGTAAATCAAAATCGTAATTCATAATTCTCTTGCCGCTATCACCTTGTCTCAATCTTCTGTTAAGTACCCCAACCGCTCTTTAAGCATATCCTTCATATAGCAGTTTATATCCCACTGATCAGCGATGGGCTTTCCCGTGGAAGGCAGGGTGACCATATATTCAGGTGGGCCAAACTCAGAACAGATAGGCAGGAATTCAGCGTTATTATTTTTGCGATGCTCCGCTATCCCTTCCCACCACCTTACGTGTGCCTCTACAGCCTCTCTCCATTCATCTACCCTTGGATCAGTAATCTGCGGAGAAGTCGCACTCCCGACTCTGACATGAATATAATCTGACCGTTCAATAACGCGGTTCATAGAATCCTGCTGGTCCTGTAGCAGGGAGTTGTGGACACAGCACCAGTGTGAAAAATCAGCAGTGAATCTTATCTCTGGCAAAGCATCAATAATGGCCATTGTCGATGTTGTACAAAAAGTGGCCCTGGCACGATGAGTCTCATGCAGAACCTTTATCCCAAGTTCACTGGCAAGTCTCTGTGCAATTGAGATCACTTTTATATTTTCCGCCAGAGGCCAATAGTCCTTTCCGCAGTGGACGTTAGCCAATAGCAGATTCAACCCCAGGGCACTGCTCAGCTTTTTTTCCAGAAAATCTACCTGCTCATCAACCGTTGACCCTTCAGCCCTGACCTGAACAACTAAATCCAGTCCGATCCCATTAAGAAGAGCACCCAGCCTGTTTCGCTCGGCACTGTTACAGGGGATCTGAATTTCAACGCCGTCAAAGCCCGTATCTTTGATCAGATTGAGATTGTCTTCAAGTGCTAGTTGTTCCATACCCCACATTGTGCAAAGGTACTTAATTTTCATTTCATAGGGGCCCTCGCTTGGCCGCCGGTACTCATGCCACATTTTCAGATGCCGCAATTACAATTTTAGCACATGCCATTGCATCTGATAGTGCTTCATGATGATTTAATGGGATATCTAAATAGCGGCAGACATCCGGTAATTTTGTTGGATGAAGTCCCCACTCTTTCCTTGCCAGCGACACGGTGCATTCAAACGGAATCGACGGCGGTTCAATATCTGATTTTTTACAACAAGCGTTTAACACAGAGCGGTCAAAAGAAGCGTTATGTGCAGCGATAAAATCAGCACCGTTTAGCACATTTTTCAGTGATGGCCATAATTCCTGGAAATCCGGCTCTGAGGCTACCATGTCCCATGTGATACCATGTATGTAGGTAAATTCGAAATATTTCCTTGGAGGCTTAATAAGCCGATGTTCCGTATGAACAATTTTTCCTGATTCTACCCGGACCATGGCAAGAGCGCAGGCGCTGTCCCTATAACGATCAGCAGTTTCAAAATCTATGGCAACAAAAGTATCATTCATTTTCTATTTATAGCATCTTGGAGAGAAAAAAAGAATCCCACTTGGACAGAACGTTTAAACTCCGAAATTCATATTATCCTGTTACATATCAAAATCAAGAGGAAATCCACTTAGAAAAGTTATTACAGAGCGTGGAGAACGGAGAAGAGTGTAAAAAAAACAGACATGTTGGGTTGAAACATTTGCCAATTAGGGAGTATGCAAATTCAATGGTTTATTTACATAGTCTTTGCCACAGGCAGGTGGTGGCAGTGGTTTGTTATCCTGCTTATACAACTCTATTGTTTCTTCAACAATTTCACACAACTCAGCAAAAACTGCTTGCTCATTATTACCATGACATCCACCATAGACCAAACCCGAACAGCTCCCGATAAAACACTAGTCCTTGTCAGACCACTCAACTATTTTTGCATACTTTGTGCTGTCATTCATAATAAATGCCTTTTCCTTATAAGCTTTGCGGCCTCTGCGCCTCCGCGTTAAAATAAAACACGAAAGCGCTATTCAACATTAATGCTACGGCTTCTGTTTTACTTCAATCAAGTTGCCGGAAAAGTCCTTGAGAAAGTAGGCGGTCTTGTCATTATGTTTCCCGATGATTACTTCAGCATTAAACTGTTTCGCCCTTTCTGTGAGCTCTGAAAGGCTATCCACCGTTATAGCGAAATGGGTGAAATTGGGATTTTCAGGTTGAAAATCCGATATGAACACCTCGATCTTTATCCCCTCATTTTCAACAACCAGGACCTTGATCTCTTTGGAAACAGAAAACAGTTGCTCTGAAAGCTCAGGTGCTAAGAGAATTTCCCTGGTTTTTTCCAGACCCAGAAAATCGACATAAAACTTCAGTGCCTGCTCTTGGCTCTTATTAATAATACCAACGTGATTTAATTGCATGGAGTATTTTAACTATTAACAGTTCGATATGCAAGCCTAAGGTTCCAGGGCAAAAACCAGTCAAGTACATTGGCTTGTTGGCCTTTCCTATGTGTTATCAAAATTGAATTGTTCCAGCATTTCAATGCGATCAACCAAGCTCTCAAGTCTAACGTCACTTTCTTCTTGGACTGAAAGATTTGCTATATAAATGACTTTTTTAGAATATTTTTGCTCATCATTTGTCGCATCTTCTGATTTCATTGTTTCTTCGTGAATTTTTATAGCATCACCAATATTGCTCTCATACCTGCCAAATTTAGCATTGATCAAAAAACCTTCGATCAAAGCGCATTCATGCGATAGAATACGTTGCGTTTTACTGAATAAGCTGTAGAAATGCTCAATCATCTCATTTGGTGTATTTTCATTAATCAAATACCGCTCGTATATTGCTCGGTTTTTTTCTCTTGTTATAATTAAAAAAGCTAGTAAATTTGGATAAATATATGGATTCCTCTCTGTAGATTTTATAACCAAGTTTACTCTTGCAAGAAGCTGTTCTACCTCTCTTAGTGTTAGTTTATATGCATTTGCTAACAAATAAAAAGTATCAAGTAAGTGTTTCCTTTCATATTGAAGCTCACGAAATTCTGTTCTCTCCTCAAAGAATGATTCAAAACCAAATGTGTTAAAAAGAAATATTATGTAGGATTTTATATCAGGGGTTTTGAGAGAATATTCAATATCTATAAACCTTCTGAGATATCCTGTTGCCTCAAAATCACTTCCGTAAACAGACTTTACGCTGTGTGAAAGCTGCTCTTTATCCAAAGAAAGAACAAAAATAATGTTTTCTATATCAAATAGGTGCTTGATTCTCTCAAGTAGCTCAATTGCATAAGTCGGCCTACATCTATCTAATTCGTCAACAAAAACAATCAGTGGTTTCTTTTCTGTACAGACACCCTCTACTGCTTTGCTCAAGTTACTTTTGAATTCTGCAATAGAACTTTTAGTATGCTCATAAGCTTTTATTGCATCTTTAGACAATCCTTCAAAAAACTTTACTGCCTCGGCATCTAGAATGCCTGAGGTTCCAACTTTAATTAGAGCCGGTATACCCTTCTTCACTAAATGTGTACCTACTTTTTTTGTCTTTTCCCAAGCCTTATTTTTACCCCCAGATTTATTTAAAAAATCCTTGAATGAAGAATTTATTTCGCCGAGGAATGCTAATAATGGGTCATCGGCAAAGTCTGTCTCCCATGCATTAAAGTACAATGAAGAGATATTTTTACCACCGAGATAAGACTTCTACATTTTTATAAAAGTGGGCTTTCCTGTCCCCCATCTCGAATTTATAGACAACACCATCGGGGGGATTCATATTTCTAACAAGATTAGAAAGATTCTCGATTTCCGACTTTCTCTCCAGCTTGTCATTTTTAAACGGATCATCATCATCAGGGATTTCTATAGGACGAACTTTAAATTCCATTAGCACACAACTCCTTATTGTTTCATAAAACGCACATTGAAAGGCTCAGGTCAAACCTGACCAGGCTGTCCGAGAATACACCTTAGGAAGCTCAATCATAAAGTAATATTTCCAAATTATACAGGAGTAATTGAGAATATATTCCTTCATGTTATAATATACGTCAATGAAGTATTCGACACCTAAACACGTTAATCAATTA
>JABHIW010000005.1 GCA_018670825.1 Candidatus Scalindua sp.
ACGAATGATGAGTGCATCTGTGTCCTGAAGTTCTTTAATTAAATCTTCAGGACTCAGATTAGTTTTGTAAACCACCTGAATCCCATCAGCAGCATTTAGCACATCAATGCCATCCTGAGACATTTTATCTGAAACTAAAACTTTCAATCTTGACTCCTTCTAAATAGAATAATTATTATGTAGTAAAATGATAAAAGTGTTAAATGTAAAACGATTTCATGATAAGAAAGCGTGTTTTAGTTCAAATACCCAATGCCATGCCGTAACCATATGCTGTCATAGCAATTCTCAGGTATGCAATATTATTACTCAGGGTCTTCGCCCCATGTCCTTTTCAGATATCTCTCTCTTCCAGATCCGGAATTATATCTCTTATATCTGTCAGAGCTTTTTTTGTAATATTCCTGATGGTATTCTTCAGCCTTATAAAAAACTGACGATGGGACGATTTCTGTAACGATCGGTTTATCATGTTTACCGGTCTTTTCCATTTCTTCTTTTGATGATTCGGCTATCTGTTTCTGCTCCTCGTCATGGTAAAAAATGGCTGTTCTGTACTGAGATCCTACATCTGCAAATTGTCTGTTTGGAGTTGTAGGATCAATATTTCTCCAGAAGACATCAAGTAATTTAGAATAAGAAATCTGTGTGGGATCAAATTGTATCTCGATAGCTTCAGTGTGACCGGTTTCACCCGAACATACGTCTTTATAGGTAGGGCCTTCCTTGTGCCCGCCGGTATACCCGACGGAAGTTGAAACTACGCCATTTAGTACGTCAAAAGGGTGCTGCATACACCAAAAACAGCCACCCGCAAATACAGCACATTCGATTTTACTACTTTCCATATTTGAGAGATACACTATAGATTTTACAATTTCTTCTTCCTGCAACTTCTACGACAACTGGCTTCTATGCGATATAAACAACCTAGCAAAATACCATATCCTGATGGTTATTGCAAATAAAAGTATTAACCGTATGCTATGAAAGCACTTCTACAAATTATTGTATATATTGATAATAAAAATGATTCATTATATTCTTGAAAAAATGATTCATTATCTTTAGTATCAAAGTTTTTGAAAATTCGGGTTATTGGATCAAGAAGAATCATTACATATTTGATTAAGAGCCTGTATGGTATTTATAAATGACAGTTTGTTTGGAGGGACATTACTGTCTACTGATAAAATAAATGGATCGAAAAAAGATACTATTAGGCATAAAGATATTTGTCGCCATTTCACTTGCTTCCCAGCTTGGGATTTTTTTCTACACCTCGTATCAGAACGGTGGCATATCCTTCAATATTCCTATCCAAGGAATAAGTTTTAGTATGCTGGGCATTGCCTTTTTTATGTCATGGTTTGAGGGCATTATTACCGGTGTACGTATTTTCTTCCTCATGCGTGTAATCAACCCGCGCATTACGGTCATCACTTCAATTAAGGCGGCATATGCTAACATCTTTATGGGAGCAATAACACCGTCACAAACCGGTGGCGGTCTTGCCCAGATCTATTTTATCTCCAGAGATAAAATACCCTATTCACAGGCTTCAGCAGGTTCTATTTTATGCTTTGTCAGTACACTGTTTTTCCTGATTACTGCTCTTATTTCAACCGCCCTGTTTAATTCTCCAACAATGGGGTCCTCCCTGCAATTAATGATTAAGAGCGCCTCAGTTGGAGTAGGTATTACGACATTATTTTTTATTCTCTGTATGCTCTTTACGCACTCAATGAATAATTTAAAGTTTACTCTGTTTACGCACTTTAAAAATAAAGGAATAATTAAGGACGAGAATGGAAAGATAGAAAATTTTCTCAAAAAATTTGCAGAAGGACTTGTAAGTTGCAGGGAATCAATACTATTAATGGCCAAACGCGGCAAAATGGCCTTAATTGTGAGCTATTTAATCACTTGTATTTTCTTTGCTGTTCGTCTGATTATACCATACTTCATTATTACTGGACTGGGCGGCAACGTGAGCGTTGCTGATGTGATGTATATACAACTGTTTATTACCCTGGTCAGTTATTTCAGTCCTACTCCCGGAGCCTCTGGTATTGCAGAAGTAAGTTCACTTGTATTGATGGCATCCCTTGTGGCGTCACCGGTAATCGCAATTTATACTTTCTTATGGAGGCTGTTTACGCTTTATATCAATACTACTATTGGTGGGTTATTACTCTATCGAGAACTGAAAAGCTCGGATTAAGTATTATGATATCGGGATTTCAATATAATAATCAGTAGTGTCCAGTTAGGTTTTTGCCTGTATCCATTATTTGTCCAAAAGCTGTCATTCCCGCATTCTTTCTCTTTCAATGCCTTGATATATTTTTTGATCGTTGAGATAACCATTTTTTAAATGACATCTGACTTTCCCCTGATGGTCTACCTGCTAATAATCCTTCAGTACTAATGTCTTCATCTATGTCTTCCCAGTGAATCCCATGACCGCTACCGATTAAACGCCAGTTATTGCGTTCTTCATTAGTTGCATGTAGAAGCCTTGGAAACCATGCAAGTGGTACAGAAATGGTGCGTCCATCATTTAGATCAGCGCTAAGAGTGTCTTCTGTTAAAATAATTCTTTGTGCCTTTGGAACTTGCATTTTAACCGTTAAAGTATTCATTCCAATTTTTCCTTAAATTTATTTGATGTTCTTGAATAATTTTTTGTATTTTATTAATTTCTTTTCGGCTAAAGCCACCACTATTCTGTAATCTAACAGGGTCAAGCCAGAACTTTGCGATTTTATCATCCCTTTCAATATGAATATGCTGTGGTTCATCTTTATCCCCAGCATAAAAGAAAAAACGATATGGACCAATATTAAGAACTGTCGGCATTATATCTCCTATAACCCCTTTATACTATGGTTGCTGGTTTAACAGTCAGAAAATTTGTATAATCTTTTAGACAGTTTAGTAAGAAAACTAAAACATCAACTGAAATTCCATTTTGCCATCTCGTATATGTCATTTAGGCTTTTTCCTGTCTCCAGGACAACTGTTGGTTCGTAACCGCAGTGTACCATACAGTTGCTGCAGCGGGGGTCTTTGCCTGTGCCGTATTTGTCCCACTCGGTGTTTTCCATCAATTCGGTGAAAGTCTTGTAATATGCGTCGGTGATCAGATAGCAAGGACCCTTCCATCCAAGGTAGTTTTTCGTAGGGTTGCCCCATGGCGTACACTCCAGGTCTCTTTTACCCATGAGAAATTTCAGATACAAGGGAGTGTTCATTATCTTGTACTTTTTTGATAATTCATAGATAAAGCTGAATTTCCTGTGAAATTCCTCCTTCTCAATGAAGACATCGTTTGCATTGTCCTCAAAGCTGAACCCTGGCGAAACAAGAAGACCATCAATTCTCATATCTGTAAGATACGCGAATAGCTCTTCTATCTCTTTTGGATCAGTATCCTTAAAAATTGTTGTATTAGTACATACAGTAAAGCCCAGTTGTTTGGCTTTCCTGATAGAATCAGTTGCCTTCTTGAAAATACCTTTTGCGCCAACAATCCTGTCATGAGTTTCAGCCATTCCATCCAGGTGTACGTTAATGTTCAAATAAGGACTTGGTGAAAATTTATCTAAAGAATCACCCAAGGTAATTCCATTTGTGCACAGGTAAATATGTTTTTTTTTGGCAATTAATCCGTTTATGATCTTATCCAGATCAGGGTGAAGGAAAGGCTCTCCTCCGGTTACTGATACTACGGGTGCTCCGCACTCTTCAGCAGCGAACATGCATTCGCTCACACTCATCTTTCTGTCCATTGTTTCCTTGAATTCCTGGATCCTTCCGCAACCCTCGCACGTAAGATTGCAGTTGTGTGTAATCTCCAACATCATTACCAGGGGAAACCGTTTAACGGAGAAAATCTTGTTTTTTAATAAATATTTAGTAATTGAATATGTCTGTTTAAATGAACTTCGCATTATATTATACTTTCATTTTGAATTGTCGATAAAAGCTCATTATACATTATTTAAGATTCTTGCGGAAGGAGGAATATCAAGGTTTAAGTAATAATACATTTTCATTATTCATGATAGCCTCCGTAATAAGTATATTTATAAATGGATTGACATAAATATCTAGATATGATAGTGTTACAACTTTGTAAAGTCTGGGCTATGGGGACATCAGTAGAAGAATAGTGGTATTATTTCCTATCTGTTGTCCAAATTTACAGGTCTTCCAAATGTTATATAATTGATATTCATTGTCAAGAGCAAAAGATGATAGCAGTTTTGTGCGCAATACGACAAGAAATTAGTCCCTTAGCTGCCTGTATGAACGTTTCTAAGAAGTTTAACATAGATGGCGTGCTATTCTATCAAGGAGACTTAAATGGCCTGCCTCTTACGCTCGTTCAAGGTGGTATAGGCAGAGACAATGCGGTTAAAGCAGCATCTTGTTTATTAGAATCTACAAGAGTTGATTTGTTGATCTCTGCGGGTGTTGCAGGGGGTATAAGGCAGGGTATTCATGTGGGTGACCTGATAGTGGCAGAGCATGTAGGCTATACCAGACAAGATGATTTTGACGTAGATGAATTACAATTAGAATCGGATTTTGTCTGTAATAAAGATATCGTTCAAATAGCGAGACAATTTAGTGAGAGCCTGGAGTCTACATTACATTTTGGAAATCTATTAACAGTAGACAAGGTCATAAGCCAGGCAAGCACAAAAAGAAAGATAGGAGAGCAAAATTCCTTTTTGGCTGTTGAAATGGAAAGCGCGGCTGTTGCTGAAGTTGCGTATAAGAAGGGTGTTGAGTTTGCGGCAATACGTTCGATATCAGATGATATAGAGGATGACCTTCATCTTGATTATGATAATATAATATCCGATGAGGGCAAGGTCAAAGTAACGAGCATTGCATTGGGCGTATTAAAGAACCCGCAAAGCCTTGCGCTACTAAGCCGGCTCAATAAACAGACAAAGAGTGCGTCGAAGAAACTGGCTTACTTCATGTCTAAATTGATTCCGTTAATTTATGACACAAACATTAAATCAAATTCCTGACCCACTCCTGACGGGAGAACGAAGGACATGGATTATTAGGAGAGCAATATGACAGATAAAAAGATTGGGATTGTAATGGGCAGTGATTCTGATTTGAGTACTATGCAAGAGACACTTAATGTTCTTGATGAATTTGGAGTAAAATATGATGTGGATGTAATATCCTGTCATAGAACCCCACAGAGAGCACATAAATATGCGATGTCTGCGGAGAAGAAGGGTTACAAGGTGATAATCGGTGGTGCGGGTGGTTCTGCACATCTTGCGGGTGTAATAGCATCAATGGCTCCTATGCCTGTTATAGGAATACCTATGCTGACACCTGATCTGGGTGGGCTAGACTCTCTATATTCTATTGTGCAGATGCCGGGCGGTGTGCCTGTTGCTGCTGTTGGTATAGGAAAAGCCGGTGCAAAAAATGCGGCTATTCTTGCAATTCAGATTTTAAGTACTGCGGACAAGGCTCTTAAGAAGAAGATTATTGATTTTAAGAAAAGACAGGCTGAAAAAGTTATTCAAAAAGATAAAAACGTAAAAAAATTACTGAAAAAATCAAAACAGTAAGATATCTCTATTTTCATATCTCATTACATTAAATTTGAATATGAATCTATTTGCTGTTAATAAATACTTAAGGGAGGTTTATGTGCCAGTACCAACGATAGAATGGATAGGCGGAGTAGATGGAAAGATAAAGATTATAGACCAGACGCTCTTGCCAAATGAGTTAAAATACGTCTACTGTGATGATAGAAAGAGTATTTACCATGCGATAAAGACACTCATGGTGAGAGGTGCTCCTGCTATCGGAATCGCCGGCGCAATGGGAGCTGTTGTAGGGATTAAGGATGATAAATCAGAGGATTTTGACTCTTTTTTCAAAGAGTTTAAAGAGGTTATTGCATATTTGGGTTCTTCCAGACCAACAGCAGTAAATCTATTCTGGGGCTTGAAACGCATGGAAGAAACTGCACAGAAGAATAGTCAGAAACCGGTTTCAGAGATTAAGGAAATACTTCTTAATGAGGCAAAGACAATTCTCGAAGAAGATAAAGAAATATGTCGCAAGATAGGTGAAAATGGTGAAGCTTTCTTAGAAGAGGGCAGTTGTGTAATAACTCATTGTAATGCCGGTGGATTAGCCACGGGCGATTTTGGAACAGCTCTGGCAGTAATGTTTGCGGCAACGAATAAAGGGAAAAAAATAAGTGTGTATGCGGACGAGACACGTCCTTTACTGCAGGGGTCCAGGCTGACAGTCTGGGAACTGAAAAATGCCGGTATTGATGTAACGTTGATTTGTGATAACATGTCCGCTCATACTATGAAAAGCAAAAAGATTGACTGTGTCATTGTAGGTGCTGACAGAATTGCCGCAAATGGTGATGCAGCAAATAAAATAGGTACGTACGGACTTTCTATAATAGCAAAAGAACACAATGTACCATTCTATGTTGCAGCTCCTGCTTCTACTTTTGATCTGAGTATAACTTCCGGTGATGAAATACCCATAGAAGAGAGAGGCTCAGATGAGATTACCAGTATTGCCGGGCACAAGATTGCTCCGGATGGTATTAAAGTGTTTAATCCCGCATTTGACGTTACACCGGCAGCAAATATAAAAGCAATTATTACAGAGAGGGGAGTAATTCATAGCCCGAATATGGAAAAAATTAAAAATGTTATTGGGGACAATACATAAAGGGGGAGGGGAGTCATGGCAAAATTTAAATATTTAATTTGCGTAGTTACCATTACATGTGTAACAGCATTAATTTCATCAGGTTGTGAGGTCCAAAGATATACGACAAAATTTCAGGCGACTCCTATGGATAGTGTAAATGAAGATCTGTCAATAAACCCACAAAAACTTACTGAAGAATTGGATGATCAGATGAGGCTTGAAGATGAAAAGAGAAGAAATATGCTGCTGGATGAGGCAAAAGCAAAAGCAGAAAAGGGTAATAAGCCTGGCACACAAAAAATTGAAGAAGTAAAGTGAGAAAAATATGAGCAGGCAAAACTCCCCATCTCAGACCAAGTGAGAGGGGAGGCACAAGCAGTAAGAAATTGAATCATCAGATGTTCATTCCTGTGTAACCAGTATCAACCGCATTTTTAGTCTGCAAGTCTCAAACCCTGCTTTTTTGCATATGCATAAACTTTATTAAATTCATGGTGGTATAAAGGCCTGTTTATTTCAGGAAAGTTGTGAGCATTGAATGACGGTCTGTACTGTTCCATGATATTTACAAATGTGTTCCCCGATACTTCATTTACGAGGAAATCAATTATACTGTTACTACATGCAATATCGTTTGGCATTACCAGATGACGAACCAGTAAACCACGAATAGCGACACCATCCTTTATCTCTAAATCGCCAACCTGTCTATGCATTTCCAGCAACGCCGATTTCATTACATCAGGATAATCTTGCGCAAAAGAATATTTTCCGGAAGAGTCGGAGCTTAAATACTTGGCGTCAGGCATGTAAATATCAATTGTTCCTTCCAGAAGCTGTAATGATTTAATAGATTCATAGCCACCGCAGTTATAAACGACAGGTATTGTGAGTTCTCTTTCTCTTGCCAAAAAAACAGATTCAATAATATGAGGTACTACGAGTGTTGGAGTAACAAAGTTAATGTTTACACATCCTTGATCCTGTAGTTGTAACATCATGTTTACCATATCGTCTATTTCAACCTCTTTTCCATGATGCAGCTGACTGATATCGTAGTTTTGGCAAAAAACACACCCAAGGTTACATCCGGCAAAGAATATTGTGCCTGAACCTCCATTACCAACCAAGACCGACTCTTCTCCAAAATGTGGACTTGCGGAAGAAACAACCGCCTTTGCTCCAATACCACAGAATCCCTTTTCATCATTTAAACGATTAATTCTACATGTCCTTTGGCACAGTTCGCAAGATTCTAATAACTTGTAAGCGGATTGAATGGTTTGTTTCGATATTAGTTTTCCATGTGCATTTTTCATAATGCTTAATTTTAAGTTTTTAATCATTTTTGTCAATATGGTGAAAATTGTATTAAGTTCCTAATTCTTGACACTTTTCAAAGTTTCTGCAATAATCACAACTATGATTAAAGAGATGATTGGCAAAATAGTAGAAGGCGTAGATCTTTCCTTTGAAGAAAGTAAAGCGGTAATGGAAGAAATAATGGAAGGCAAAGCAACTGAGGCACAGATCGCTTCCTTCATTACCGCATTACGAATGAAGGGGGAAACCGTTGATGAAATTACGGGCTGTGTAAGTGTCATGAGAGAAAAGGCGACTCATATCAATGTAGGTAAAAGTTTAGTAGTAGATACCTGCGGTACCGGTGGGGATGCAAAATGTACATTTAACATATCGACGTGCGCCGCATTCGTTGTTGCGGGTGCAGGACTGAAGGTTGCAAAACATGGTAATAAAGCATCTTCAAGTAAATGTGGAAGTGCTGATGTGCTTAAGTTGTTGGGAGTTAATATTGATGCCAATACAAAAATTGTCGAGGAGTGCATTCAGAAAGCAAATATCGGTTTTCTCATGGCACCGCTATTACACAGTTCGATGAAACATGCCGTGGGTCCAAGACGTGAAATAGGAATCA
>JABHIW010000152.1 GCA_018670825.1 Candidatus Scalindua sp.
CTACCACAGCTCTTGACTGAAGCAGCATAAGGTGGTTTGAAACCAACTTCCGCTCGTCGATTTCGAGGGTTCAAGCCCTCATCAATTGTGTAGCATCGTACACCCTTTCTTGTCTTAAGTGTACGTTCTTGGCACACTGGTCCGACCCTTCTCGCTAACATATTCAATGCTCTTAATGATAGCTGGTATTATTTTTTTTCTGTCTCCGTTTGAATCAACAGTACGAAGCTTTAGCAATAAATCTTCGGTCCCCGCACCACTGTATTCGCTTTTCATTTCACATGAAGTTACATTTGTGTAGCTCAATGAACATACATTAGAAGCACTTGCTAATTCTTTGGCTTTTTCAAGAGCAATCATTTTGTTTCCTGGCTCTGGGTGGCTCTGGGTGGCTCTGGGGTCGGGCCATGCTATCCCCTTGAAAACACTGAGTTAACGTCCCAAGAATAGGTGTTTTCATAGCCAATATCCTCCTTTTTGATGTCCAAAATGGCATTATAGCGACTAACCGGCTCTCTTAGTTGAAAAGCTGTCCCTGCCCTAATAGTTTTCCTCCCTTTGGCCCGGATATTAAGTTTTTCTTTTATATCTTCAATAAAGGATTCACTTCCCACTGCTATGCTTTCAGTCCACTCGCTCTGCCGAGAATTTGTTCCATCTTTCAGCAATTCTTCAACCAATTCTTTGTGAGTGTCTCTAGAGTAACCGGGGTCAAACCTTGATCAGTGATTAGCGCATCGAGAGTTTTTACTTGATCACAAATCAAGGTTTGACCCCGGGGTTTTCAGATTTGGGGATGGCATAGTTAGTTAATGAACCTGTGTCCGGGTTATAAGCCCTTCTTATTAATCTTGTCCCAAAAAGTTCTGACGGTGCGTTGATTTTCTTTCTAATACTAGTCTCTATTGCTTTGAATGCTTGCAATACCGCACTTTCAAATTCTTGATTGTTTAGTAAAGAAAAACTCTTTTCAACAATTAGTGGGTGTACATACGTTTCTGGCATCAATGCATACTTTTCAACAACTCTTCTAAATTCTCGCTCTGGAAATCTAAATCCTTTTTTAGTCGGATAGTATTTATCTTCCTCATCATCTTCATCAGCTGGAGCTCGTTGAAACTGTCGTATATCAATATGAGCTGTAGAGCTTGCCTTGTATTTTACCCGCGTAAATCTAACGGGCTGATATCCGCCTGGATTTGCCTCTCCAATGACTTTCTGGAATTCAATTTTTGCTTCAATTTCGTCTTTCATTCTATTTCACTCTAGGGCATAACGTTTGGCATCAGTTGTTTTTGAGGAGCGCAGCGGAACAAAAATCAATTGAATGCCATTGTTATGAGACAATGCTGTAGAGAACTCATCTTTCCACACATTTTCTTACCGTCTTTTTAAAAACCAAAAATCCAATAAGGATTGGTTGCATACAAGCCAGTTGAACTACACCTTTTCACAAGCGCACATAATGAATAATAGAAGGAGTAACAGAACTTAACCCAATAGCCAGTAATATCAAATGTACAATTCGACGCATTACCGGTTTTGGTATTTGATTACCGAGAGGCAATCCAATTTTAGTTCCAAGAAAAACTGCCGGTGTAAGGAGCAAAGCAGTCATTACAGACCAAAGTATGTTCGATCCAAAGGTTATAGACATGAACACAATTTGAACAGGAATAGATACTGCGAAGACAGAAAATAAAAAACCTCGTACTTTCTCAGTTGACCAATTATGCGCCATTGCCCAAAGAATCAATGGCGGCCCCCCCATTCCACAAATACCTGCCAGTAATCCACTTGTACTAAAAGCCAGTCCCCCCCAAACCCAGTGCACTTTTTGAAGAGAGTGAGCTTTAATTGAAATTTGAATTATGACCAGAACGCACAAGATACTCCCAATCACCAGTTTAATGATATTTGGATCCAAACTAACCACGATTTTAAGAACTAACAATCCTATAATAAGGGTTGCCGTCCGGATGAAAGTTGTGATAAATGATAACTGCCATGGCACAGAAGTGCGAAGGTGACTGATCCCAAAAATAGCTTGAATAAAGGAACAAGTGGCTACTATTACAATAGCGCTGGGTAGGGGCATACCTATCCATAGGAGCAATGGTGTGGCTAACAAAGCATAGGCAAAACCAACTGCACTCTGTATTATGCTGGCCAAACATACAATCGCCATAATACCAACTATATATATAATATCCATATTCATAACGTCTGAGATGACATGCGAGAGAATAACTAAGATGAAGCAAAATAATAAGATATATTGTTAACTTGCAGATGCCTACTATATGATTATCAAGTCTGCCGATGACTTAACTTGGCATTCCCTTACAAACGTTTTATATGTTTAAAGTACTATTTGTCACAACCCATCCTTTTTTTAAGATGAGATGATAGAAAATTGCTTTTCTACGATTTTGTAAGAGTAGTTAAATTGTGAATAACATTCAAGTCTCTTTTTGGGAATTTTACCTTGGATTTATCTACTTTAGTAAAAAAGTGGAGGAAAAATATTAAATAATTTTTCAGTTAAGCCAATAGCAGACTTGACCCCTTTATGACCCCTTTAGTAAATCACTGGCGGGAAAAAGCATAGCGCGGCGACGCTTTTTCCCGTCCGAGTGAATTTACCTTGTTATGTGATTTTATGACACCAAACATCAGATTCATTCAATTTCTTTTATCATTTTTTTTATTGTCAGGTTTTCTAATTTTCCAGAAATTGCAGCTTCGTTGTTTTTCCAATGCATTCCATCATTATAGATAATCCCAAGCAAGTAGAAAGATTCAGGTATAGTCACACCTTTGTTTTCTGAGAACTTTAACTTATTTGGTGTTTTATGTGTATCAAGGAATTCCTGCCTAAAACCTGCATCGTTTAATTGATCGTAGGCATATTTTTCTATTTTCTTTCGAACCGCGCAACAGACAGCAAATGGGTCGTAAACAGTATCACCATTTAGATATTTACTAAACTCTGAAAAAACATATTTATCAAAAACAGCAGAATCACCCCATGTTGGCTTGAGCCCTAAAGTTTCGAATTCTTGCCTAAGATTTATTGGCGATGGCTCGAAGTGTAAATGATATTTGGATACATTGCTTTCAATTTCAGGTTTGTCTCTATTTATAAGCAGTTTCTTTAAATGTTGATTTATCTTGGCATCTTTCTTTTCTAGGTAAAAAATCTTCTGTTTGCTAAATGTGAAGTTTTTGAAATATGATGGATCTAAATGAGTAAGAATTATAGGATAAAACATTTTATCTTCACTTTTGAACTTTGCCATTAGCTGAGTAATGTAATATTGGACTGCAATCAAGTTTGCATCATCTAAATAGTCAAATACTTCATCAATAACCAAAATGCTTCTTTTCTTGGTTAAACTCATTTCTGCTTTCTTGAGAAGAGCTATAAAACACATTACATCTCTCTGCCCATTCGAAATATGATGAGCTTTAGGTATTTCAACAATCAGCTTTCCTTCTTTTTCTTTAGGCTTAAAATCTCTCCAACTTGAATTAAAATCCTGAAATATACGATCATAATGTTCTTTTTCAAGTTCATATATAGATCGCCTTATTGCTTTCTTAAAGCACTGTGGGTTTTGATTGTAATCACTAGATATCTGGATAGCAGCAAGATAATTTTCAGAATTATTTGAGAAACCCAAGTCAAATGACTTTAAAAGTGAGGCAACTTCTGAAAGATTATTAATACCATAAAGAAACTCTATTTCATTGTTGTCAATCCAATCAAGAATCTCTACTCTCGATCCATCTTGCATATTTAGCCTTTGTATGAAATCATCTATTTTTTGCTGAACACGCTGCCCTGAACTTCTTGTAAGATAAATAATATGATCATTTAATTTTTTAATAAGTTCTTTATTGTCATAAAGACTTGAGATATTGCTAAGAACCTTTCCATTTTTTCCAATCCTTGTTTTTTGTCTAGAAACAGAATAGTTGAATACACATCTCTCTGGTATTGAATTAGACAAAATTACGGGAGGTGTTTCTAGTGAAGCCGAGGCAATAACATTGTCACCAATCCTATTTTTCTTTGCTTTAGCAAATACTTGGTTATTTATTACAAACCAATCAAACACGCCATCTATATCATTCGTTGATTCAGTTGCATTAACAACCTGAACAGCTCCAGCATTATCTAAATATGATATTTCTATGGCTGGAACAGCCTCATCATTGCCTTTGTGGAAATCATCTTTATGAAGATCGATTTTTGATCTTTTTAAAGATTTAAATGCTGTTGCTAATGAACTCTTTCCAAAACCGTTTGGAGCAACAAAAATACTTGGCTTATTCTCTGAAATGTCGAATTCGAATGTCCCATTACTGGCTCCAGACCCAATCCCTTTGATATTTGTAATCGTAATATTTTTGATCACTCAAACCATTCCCTTTACATAACGTCGAGGTGAGCAACCCCGTTTGGCGAATAAATTAATAGATAAAAATAAGATAAACGAAGAACCTGGAAATAATCGAACCGCAAATGGCAGAGGGGTTGGCTCCACTGATTCGTTAGACAAAGCCTATCTTACAAACACATTTCTAAAATATCTCATAATTTTAAGCCTGAATACTCAAACATAGTTTGAACTATATTATTTATTTGTAATTTTCCAAAATCATAATCTTCTCGACTAAATATCTTTCCTGGAGAATTTAATTCTTGTAACACATTAATACCTTCAGAAATTTTATTCTGAGTTGATATCCTAAATTCATAGAATGCATCGGAACCATTTTTCCCTGGAAAGTAAATTGCAAGT
The DNA here is from genome assembly GCA_018670825.1 of Candidatus Scalindua sp. Classification (GTDB taxonomy): domain Bacteria; phylum Planctomycetota; class Brocadiia; order Brocadiales; family Scalinduaceae; genus Scalindua. The sequence continues at coordinate 4,812 of JABHIW010000152.1, forward strand.
TGCGCTTCAAATTGTGCGGCTAATAAATACGCATCATCTATTGCGTCCTGTGCTTTTGCTTGTAATTCGTTCGATTTGTTTTCGTTTTTCTCATATTCATCCTCTAAAACTGCCAAATTATTTATACTTCTAAACACGATACTATACTTGGCGTTCAAAAGCGCCATATCACTGATCAGTGAAATCTGTTTTTTTCTTAATAAAGACTTATCATCTAAATTTGATTTTACAATCTCCATTGTTGTGCCTAAGAGTAAAATCGATACAACAGCAACAAGCAATGGATGTCTATGCCAACTGGATTTATCTCTATTCTCTTCAACTTTACTCATATTGTTTCTTTCTGCCTAACGTCGAGGTGAGCAACCCCGTTTGGCAAAAAAATAATAGACAAAAATAGGATATACAAAGAGCCTAAAAATAATCGAATCGCAAATGACGGAGGGGTTGGCTCCACTGATTTGTTATCTAATCTTTTATTTTTAAGTTTCTTATACGTTTTAACAATTGCTCGGGAGAACTCTCAAAGTTCTCAGATATTTCTGGATTTTTAATTGAATCATGCAATTGTCCTCCGATATCATCAATAATCAACTTATAATCTTCCGGAAGGTGATCCCAATTAAATCCATTGTCATCATGCAGACAAAAATACAAATCTGCTTCTTTGCAATTATCTTCTGTTCGCCCGTCTTGAGTTGTTAAATAATCAAAAAGATCTTCCAAAGCAACTTTTAATGATGATAGATTTGCAGGACGCTCAATCAAACAATTGTGAACTTCCTCAATTAGTTTCATTAACTCTGGAGAGCTTATTCTTGTTTTCATATTTTTCTGATGGATAACAGTGTGAATACATGGAAAATTTTCCATGTATTACCTTTATACAATGGAACGTTTTCCATGTATTGGTTTATTCAACAAGTATAACATGGAAACATAGTTACTGAAATTTCCATGTTAGCATGCTAGTAAATAATATCATGGAAACCAAAAAAAAAAATCAGTTATGCACATGATTTATAGAGGACTAAAGTCAAGCCTGATCTATTGACAAAAGCATATCCCTGTTGTGCTTAGACAACTCTTTTACAACTCTTTTTTATCTTTTGAAGGACTGTTGCAACCTATTATTCCTCTTAGTGAAACAAAATGCTATTGTTCGAGAATAATCGTGCTTGGTAAGAAAGCTCATATGTTTACCTCCTGTAAAAACAAACTTTATTTAAGATAACGTATCCACACTGTTCTATGTGGTATCGTCTTATGTGTTAAGAATTGAATATGAGGGAATGATAAAGCTATATACTGTTGAAGTCAAGGAGAAACAGGGCATTACGACCATCCAAACGACAGGCTTGGCAAGCTTGTCGTTTACCTTAAAAAATGGACCAACCCGCTCAAATATTCAAACACCTCTCCTCAACGAACTACTCGAACATAACCGCCACTGATGAAGTCGAAGTAATCGTTAACGTAGGTGTAGCAATTGCCACTGACGAAATTCACAAGCCAGGCGAGAGATATGTTGTTTATGTCTGAAGTCCAGATCCATCTCTGCGTAGTATCAAACACCGGATTTATATGCAAACCGCCACTTCTTTCAGTCGGCTCCATCAGAGACATTGCTTCCTCAAGGGTAGGCAAACGCCAATCATTGTATCCGGCAAATTGATCACTGTTTAATTGTGTTACATACTTCTCTGCTTCGTCAAAGGAAATATCTTTACCTGATCCGGACTGCTGCCACATGAGACCACTGGCATGATCAAAAACAACCTTACTGCCGTTCTGTAATTTATAATCATTGGAGAATCCTGATGCAGAGCTATTCCAATCTCGATCATAAAAACTGTTATCCGTAAGCATATCTATTACGGACTCTCCAGAAAGGCCTTCTCTTGGGATTGAGCGAAATGTTGTTTCAGACTTCTCTTCTCTATCGACTTCTCCGGAAGCAGCTTTCTCAGACATTAATACCGTCACGACCAGTCCGATTATGACAGGAGCAATAATCGATGACAGCAGCCATGACAATCTGCCCTTTCTGGCTGGAGTCTCCGGTTGTTTTCCCTCTTTATCGGTCATACTTGAACTCTTAAAAAGCATCATTGATTTATATTAACCTGACCCGAACGAACCAAAAAGGAATAGTTCATCGCAAATGCACCAAGAATGCAAAGTTTTAAATACGCCGGTAATATTTAATTGGTGGGCAATGCCCACCCTACCGACCTATCCCTTAAATTTCTATTCAAAGAATATTAGAATTTAATACAATGTTCAACATTTTATATGCATAACCATTTATATTCAGTAGTGTCCGGTTAGGTTTTTGCGTGTAACTCGTATGGCAATCTTTCCTGCCCGGCCAAGCCGTTCGGACAAGCAGACTTGCTTTTGTGCATTAAGCGCAAGGCGAAAGTCGTGCCGTAGGACAGATCGGGTATAAAAACCGTAAAGGCAAAAACAAAGAACAAAAGAAGAGAAAGAGGTTACTATGGACACCAAGGACTCTCCTGCTAATTAGGAATGAGAATAAGAGAGTGGTTATCAACAGGTTTTGGAAATACCTATCGGTTGGGATAGTTGATATGAATGCAACTAGAGAAAGAAGGAAAGATAAAAACCAGAACAATTCTCCGACATCCATCATATGTGATGTGAAACGCCAGCCCAGGCGGGCGGCTACATAGTAATACAGTGATTCAGGTTTAATATAAAAAGCCCTTAGATACTTCTCTGCTTTTATATATTAAACCACGGAGTAACCCAGATGTATTTCAGGTGGAATACCAACTTCAAAAATACCTTAATCGGCAATCCCATCATAGATAGGAACAGAAATGCCACCAGTGAGTATTTTATTATTCCTAATTTTTCAAGCGTTTGATTCTGTGTTACTTTCAGAAATAGATAGGGTATCACCATACCCAGAAAGAAATAAACCGTGATAACACCGCCACCAATAAGAGAACCGAATAGAGATTTTGAATCAATGCCTATAAACTGTGTCAGATCATAATTTGTGTCGGCTACTATTCTATGCGCGTCCCACTCCTGCCACGGCCAAAACCACAACCAGCCAGGCCCACGCATAAAGACCCCTACTATGATCAATAGAATCCAGAGAATGTGGAACCCAAAGCAAAACGTCAGTATTGCAAATGATCTCTCCTTAAACGTATAATATCCATTACCTTTAGGGTTTATATCGATATAAGGTAGTGCCATTAACCCCATTACGATTAATGAAGGGAAAATTACACCTGCTATCCATGGATCAAAATAGACAAGCATTTCCTGTAGCCCCAGGAAATACCATGGCGCCTTTGCGGGATTAGGCGTCACGCTGGGATCTGAAGGGTCCTCTAATGGCGCATTAAGAGCAATTGACCAGACCAGCAAGATTATGGTTACGATTATGGCAGCAAGAAACTCTTTCCTCACCAGATACGGCCAGGTTGGAATCTCATCCTCAGACACACGTGCGTCCTTCTCCTTTGCCAGCGATTCTCCTTTAACAAAGGCCAGTGCGCGATATCTTTTCTGTTCAGTATCTTTCTTGTCTGCCACCTAATATTCCCTTCTTAAAATTTAAAGAATAACTCTTTGAAACCTGCACGTAAAATCTAGTTTATTATTGTACACACAGGTCGTTAACGGCTACTTTACCCTGCAACTTCAGCATAAGAAAATCTCTTCATCTTTATTGCGTCTACCGGACATCTCTTGACGCAAAGACCACATCTAATACATTTTTCCTCATCTATAGCCATAACAGCATCCCAGTCCTCCGGAATTTCTCCATCCAGCAGCCCCTCGGTCTCCACCTTGTCCCGGGAAATCATTTCGATACAATTGTGCGGACAAACATCTATACACCCTCCGCAAAGAACACATTTTTCATCTATGAATATGTTATAGTGACAGAGCAAACATCTGTCTGCCTCTTTAGAAGCATTTTCTTTTGAAAAACCAAGCTCGACCTCCTTGTCAATATCCCATCTTGCTCCCAGCGACAGAGCATTCTGTTTCTGACGTGGTATTGATTCATAACCGGGATCATTCCTCACCGGATCTTTATCCTTAAAGAAATAATCATGTTTTGTCTCTTTACCACCACTCAGATATTTGTCTATGGCCCTGGCAGCCTTTCTACCGTCAGCAATCACTTCAATAGCATTTCTCGGGCCGGTTATAAAGTCTCCTCCCGCAAAGACACCATCCTTGCTTGTTGCAAAACTCTCATCATCAACCTCAACAGTACCCCATTTTCTAAATTTAACACCTGATGTTTCAGACATAAAACTTATATCCGGTGACTGACCAATCGCCGCAATTACCATATCTACCGACAAGGTAAACTCACTGCCAGGAACAGGTTCCGGCCTTCTTCTGCCACTTGCATCAGGTTCACCCAGTTTATTCTTTATGCACTCTATCGCATTTACGTTTGATTTCTTATCACCTAATATCTTTATTGGTGTAGTTAAGTATAGTATTTTTATTGCCTCTTCTTCTGCCATGCTTACTTCAAGTTCTCCCGCAGGCATCTCTTTCAATGTCCTTCTATATATTATAAAAACCTCTTTGGCGCCTAATCTCAGGGAGGATCTCGCACAATCAATTGCCGTAAAACCTCCTCCTACTACGGCAACCTTAGATGGCACTTTCGCCTGTTTCCCAAGATTAATATCTTTCATATACGTGATACCGTGCAGAACCCCTTTAAGGTCTTCCCCGGATATATCTAACTCCGGTGATTTATGAGCGCCTGCTGCTATATATACTGCATCATATTTTTCTACTAATTTGTCAAATGCTGCCGAATTTTTTATAGGACTGTTCAATTTGAGCTTTATGCCAAGTTCTTTAACCCAACTAACCGCACCCTCAATCTTATTCCATGGTAGCCGGTAAGGAGGAATACCTACACTTAACATACCCCCTGCCATAGGAAGTGCTTCAAAGATGGTAACATCGTGTCCCGCAATCGCTAAATCATTACCGGCAGCAAGCCCTGAAGGACCGGCCCCTATGATAGCAACTTTCTTTTTCTTGCCTTTCTTCTTTGCGATTACACGGCCTGCTGGATATTCCTTTTCTGCAAAATCCGCGGCCACCCTCTTAAGAGAACAAATTGATACCGGCTCATCAATCTTGCCCCTGCGACATGCGCTCTCACATGGATGCGTACATACCCTGCCAAGAATATGTGGAAACAGGTTCGCCATATAGTTCAAACCCAATGCGCTATCATAATCCCCTTCCTGAATCCTCTCAATATAGCTAGACGCAGGAGTATTGACAGGACAAGCGTATTGACAACTTATATTCTCTCTGAACCAGTTTTCATCAGCCTGGACGACCTTATAATCCACTTGATCATTCCTTTATAATATAATAATTATTTTTTTTCTTCTTCACTTCGTCGATCATGCTCAAATGCCTGACTAAATGACAGCCACGTAAAAAAAACTAACAGGACCATCAAGCCAAGTATCGGAATATTGTCAGGTTTACTTATTATGTGCCAAAGGTTTTCCAATTTTATTCTCCTAATTTCTAATTAGTACCTGTTGCGAAAAGCAAGAACATGTTCCTCTCTTTCGAGAGGACTGTCAACAAGCCAGAAATTCAATAGTACGAATCTCTTTATCCGAACAAAAAAACATTTTCTCTCATTACTCGACAGTATGTTCTATAGTAGGAAACGTTGCGATGTGCCATGATCCATGACGTCACAATATTTTCCAGATACAGTGCATTGGAGTACGTTGCATAAGGGCACGAGGCATCGTGCCCCTACAGTTTACCCGAAATTCCTCCGTCCTTACGGATTCTCCAGAAATGCACTATTAAAAATATGCTTACTATCAAAGGCAAACCGATACAATGCCATATATACGCCCTTAAAAGCGCGTTACCACCAACCATCGAGCCACCTAACAACGCAAACCTTATGTCGTTATATGCAGTCATACCAAGCAACTCACCAAAAGGACCTTCATGCCCCAAGCCAGGTGTTGACCTGGCCATGTTGGTACCTACAGTTACAGCCCAAAAGCCTAATTGATCCCAGGGAAGCAGATATCCGGTAAAACTCAAAAGTAATGTGAAAACCAGAAGAACAACGCCTATTACCCAGTTAAATTCTCTTGGTGGTTTATAGGAACCCGTCATAAATACCCTGAACATATGGAACCATACCGTTATGACCATTAAATGAGCGCCCCACCGGTGAAGGTTTCTCAGTAGCAAACCAAAAGGCACATGGTTCTCCAATCCTTTCATGTCCCAGTACGCGTCTCTTACGTTTGGGTGATAGTAAAACATCAGAGAAACACCCGTTATCGTTAAAACAAGGAATGTAAAGAAGGTTATGCCACCCATGCACCATGTAAACTTAAATAATGGAGCATGCCTTTTCACCTTGGCAGGATGCAGATGGAGAAACACATTACTTATTACGGTCTGCATCCTTGTCTTAGGTGTATCCTCAAGGCTATGACGAAAAAAAGAACGCCAAATTTGTGAATTTCCTACGTAATGTTTAATCGCGCCAGGAAGACCTTTTGTCTTTATCAACTCCCGTATATCCAGTTTATCCTTATCATCTTTATTGCTCAACCACAACCCCCTGTCCATCTGTATCAGAAAAAGAAGACAAAATCCTACCCAACCAGGCCTGGAATCTCGCCTCGAATCAGTATCGGTAGATGCTCGCGCTCAGGAGAACACCGGAAAATATATTGTACTGACTACGTATAATGAACGGTATAGCCCGAAACGGCTATACCGTTCTTTAAAAGCTTAATAATTAAAGAAACGTCTAAAACAGTAAATCTTTCACTACCAAATTATACACCCAACAAAAACATACCATCAACTTCCAAGCAACTAAACCAAAATAAATGCACCGGGTTTCTGCCACTCATCACGCTCTCCCCTGAACCTCACGCTCTCATCAACCAGAATCTGTCCATCTTCAGCCAGCACGACCTTAAATCTTTCTAAAGGTCTCGGAGCAGGTCCTTCAATATTGACCCCATCAGGAGTAAAACCACTTCCATGGCATGGGCACTTGAACTTCCCCTCGGATGACAACCAGTTAGGTGTGCAACCAAGATGGGTACATTTCGCCTGAATCACGTATATCCTGTCGACCTCTCTAACTATCCATACCCTGAATTGCTTTTTAAACCGCTCACTGACACCTAAAGTATATTCAAGAGGATTGCCTACCTTGTATTTTGTAGGAGGCTCATAAATTATACGTGGAAAAAAGAATCTGATGGCAGAACCAACTACTGTAGTCAGGAACACTCCTATAAAGCCCCAACCAAGTAGATAGAGCGCTCTCCTTCGATTTACAACTTTAGCATCTGTTACTGTTTTTTCATCCGATGTCGTTTGGCAGTCCATTGTTTTATTTTTTCTTCTTTAAATTATAATCAGCGTTTGCTGTTTTTCCCGCTTCTACAGTTACATCTTGAGTAACAGTTCTCAATTTTTCATGCCAAGCACTTACCTTGTAAGTACCTGGTGGTACATTGTCTATCTTAAAAACACCATCTTTTCCGGTAACGGAAAAATATGGATTATTCAGCACTAAAACAAATGCTGACATCTCTGCATGCACATTACATAAAAGAGGTACGGAACAAACCTCATCGAAATCAACAGTTTTAATCACACCAACATCGTAAGTACCCAGGTTAAACTGCTTACAACAGTCCGGCGGAGAATAAAGATTGTGCCTGACGCTATCACTGTTTGGGAAATCAATCTTTGTACCCTTCTGTACTGCGATAACATGAGGAACAAATGTCAGGTTCAGCTGGTCAAGAACACCCTTTTCCGTAGGCGCAGGATAATCATTACCATTGACCTCTTCAATATAGACAACTACGTCTTGAGGGTGCTTAACTCTTTTACATTTTACCGTTCCTGTAATACTACCACCATTTTCTACGGTAACTTCAGTCCTGATCTCCTTCTTTAGAGCCTTCAATGCCTCTATTAATTTTGCCTGTGCCGCCTTAGCATCGTCTGCTGTCAGCGCTTGAGCTGAAACACTATGTGTATGACAAAATGCAACAAGCAGTGCTACAACAAAAAAATTCATAAAAATTTTCATACTGAATTTCCCCTTTCCTTACGAAATAATATAAAAAAGCCTACATTTTCAACAGGGCTCATTTTAGCAGGTATAATGCCGAGTTGTCAAGTGAAGTCATGCTCATTATGCCGTTTTCCATAAATATAAAAAATTGCAAGGATATGTAAAAAACAAATGTGACTCAAAATATGATTTTCAGTCTAAAACTGCAAGTTTTCTGACAAATTGTCAATAGGAAGTACAGCAGACACGAAAACCCTCTGCCTTAACATCGTCTATCAAAATCAATTTGTACCCATCTCAAAATAGTTTTTGGATAAAATCCAGAAACTATTTTGCTCAAGTAAGGTTCTCGATGTCTTTTGTCCGGGAAGTAAGTTGATAAGGCGAAAGGCTTGAACTAACCGTTAGTACTTATTAAGAAGGCATGACGGACTTTCAGTATGGTTATGAAGATAAGTATGCTGAAAATAGAAAGGCTTATTATTCCTATAACGTACTCACCTATATAAAATGTTACTGACAAAATAAATACCATATTCAGAAAGTATAATACCGGACCCATAAGAGCGTTCCCGGCGGATTCTTTAGACCAGCCCATCTTATGATCTAACTTTTGGAAACAGTATATAATCGTAAGTCCTACCAATAACCATCCCAGAAAATTAGATAAAGGCACCCCAAAGTATATACCTTGTTCAGGATAATAATATATCTGCCCGAGAAACCACTTGGAGCCCCTGAGAGAGACAGGATCTATTAATACGTCCTGGAGGACAAACAATATTGCAGAGAGAAAGAGTACTTTTTTTGAATACCACGGCGGATGCGACAATCCAAACTTCCACCCTTTCCTGGTTACCGGAGTAACCATCAGCAGGGCAAGGGAATAGCTGAAGTACCCCAGGAAAGAGTACGAAAGTGAGTCCATAAAAGGAACATTAGAAATAAATAGCTCTTTCCCATGGGTTTCACCCGTATAGTGATAAATACCATAAGGTATACCAATACGGGTAGAAGCGTATTCGGAAGCAAATGCTATAATATAAGCCAGTACGGTAAAGGCGATGATCCTCTTCAGCCCAAGCTGAAAACTACCGGCGATTAAATAAAACCCCAATAAGATAAAGACATATGGCCTTAACAAGATCGTGGATATGAGTATGTCAAAAGTTTCCATCTATAATTTCACCATAAATCTCAAAAGTTTTTCTCGTTCGTATTTTTTGGCATTAATGACTGTTATAAAACCAAGGGAATATAACATCAATAATGTTCGGCAGTCAAGCGTCTATAAATGCTTAAAATTATTTGGTAGAAGATTGACAAATGTGTTAGTCTGGCAAACAATATTACCTAAATTGAGCGATTTGTGTAGCCGCATCCTTAAGGTTGCGTAACTTACGAAAAATCCATAGCCACCCATCGGATGATGATAAACGCAGGCGAAAGCCTACGGCTACTATAATTTAGAAAACAAAATCTCTCAATTTAGGTATTAATAATTACGAAAGGCTTTGCCAGAGACAAAAGGAAACCGGATAGATTCCGTTTATTACTTTTCAAAATACCATACCATAAACTAAAGGAGTTGTTAAATTGATAAAGACAAACGAAAAAAAATTAGTCATGCAATCAGTAGTAGGACAGATATCAAGCCCAACATTTGCCAGCACGCCATATGTTATCAGCGCTGACGGCACACCACTTGTCCTTCCGAGTGTTGGTGGAATTACTTACAACGTCAGGGTGGGAGATCCGGCCATTGGCTGGGCAGCCGATCATGTAGAACCGGGAGTCAGTATATCGAACACAGAAAAATCGATGGGAAGCTGGTCACCAAACGCCGGGCTCAATACACTGGCATGCGCCGGAAATGAGGTAAAAATAGTATCCGGTGATGCCAAGGGAACCAAAGGTGTTGTAACGGGAAAACACGGCGGCATTGAACATGTGATAGTAGATTTCCCTCCAAAGGCCCTTGAAAAGATGGTAGTAGGTGACAAGATGCAGATTAAGGCCTATGGGACAGGATTAGTATTAACAAACTATTATCCTGACATACATGTAATGAATATCTCTCCCAGCCTCTTATCAAAGATACCCGTAAAAGAATCAAAAGGCACTATTAAATTTCCTGTAACACATATAGTTCCGGCAGCTATTATGGGTTCGGGACTGGGCTCAAACCATAGCTATTCCGGTGATTATGATATTCAGATGTTCGATGAAAAAATTGTAAAAAAATTCGGACTTGGAACACTCCGATTTGGAGATTTCGTAGCAATTTCTGATGCAGATCACTCTTATGGAAGAATTTACAAGACTGATGCCATTTCAATAGGCATCATAGTCCATTCAGACTGTGTTATAGCAGGCCATGGCCCGGGTGTAATGACGGTACTCACCTCAAGCAAAGGAAAAATCACACCGGTAATGAACAAAAAATCAAATCTGGCACAATACCTGAAACTAAAATAACTTTTTCTTGTAAGACTAATCCCGGTAAATCTACCCCATTACTACATACTAAACACAGTTGCTTTGCCCGCTACTACGGGCAAAGCAACCTATAACGTGCATTGAAACCTTCTCAGTCTAATACAATACTAATTACATCCATGAAGGCAAATATTCAATATGGTAAAGATCTATAACCAGCCAGAAGAGTTTTGTCCAGGCGGTCGTAATCCTGCGTAGCTTATCCGGATCACTCCTCAACTCCTCAGCAAACAGATTAAACAGATATTGATGAATATAACCCCAGAGTGCGATATTCAATCTCATCGGTATATACATATCCTCTAACCCGAACGTTGGTACATGTATCGCCCCAACCCATCTAACATGGTTTAAGAAATCTTCGTCCCACTTGCACTCCAAAATCCGAAGAAGAAACTTCTGCTGCTTTGCTCTCCTGACGTCAACGTATTTCTTGGAAACTTTCCCATCTTCATCCCTGAACCACCTGGATAACCATGGGTCAGTTATCAGTTTTTCATAATAAATATGGTCGAGGATTGTCTTCAGGTTTGCAGCAATTATATCTGTTGATTCTTTAATAGCCTCTGTATCCTTATCAGTAAAACCCACACATTGAGCCATGTACTCAAAACGTTTTACAATGTTAGTACTTGTCTCTCTGTGAAGGTCCCATGCTTGTTTAAATTCAGGAACATCTAAAACCTTCGTCGGTTTACCGGAAGATTTCTTCTCTTTAGCCTCTAATGGATACATCTTCCCGTATGCGTCTGACATAATTGACATCTACGAACTCCCTTCTCAACAAAAATTACTTTAAAATTATTAAAACACTAAACTACAATGATTGTTAGATAATATCAAATACGCTTTAAAATTCAACTTCTTTTTATAATAATCGTATACTCTTGTTACAACGTAATTTAGTAGATTAGGAATATTTATTATTTTATAATCATAAATATCCGGTTAGGTTTTTGCCGTAACACGTAGGGCAATCCTTCCCGCCCGGTCAAGCCGTTCAGACGGGTAGTCTCTCCTTACGTTTCTACAGATGATTCGGGTATAAAAAAGCCGTTCTTACAAAAACCTAGGCGGATACTACTGAATCGATCTAATAGTAAACTTTTAAATTAAGTAAATTTTCTATCAATGATAATCTTTAACCACAACAAGCCAGCAACGATTATCTACCTGTTTTCTTTTCTCATAAGCAGCATCTTATTATGTAACAGCTTAGATGCGGGGACTACACATAGTGATCATCAGCGCGTTCTCATTACAGAAAAGATAAGAGAGGCAATGGACTCATATTACCGAATGGATGATCAAAAAGCAGAGAATACCTTTAATGAGGCTATCAGTAAATGGCCTGAAGACCCCCTGCCCTACCTTTTCAAAGGTGGTTTTTATCTCAACATGCTACGTTATCGTAACAAAAGCAGAGAAGAAGAGAATCAGAGGCTGACGGACAAGATAATCTCACTGAATGAGAAGGTAATTGATATAGCAAGAAAACAAATTTCAGAAAACCCTGATGACACAGACGCACTTTACTGTCTCGGAGGAGCTTACGGCAATACCGGTAGGGCTTATATCCTTAACGGTCAATGGTGGAAGGGTTTTTGGAAAGGTAAAAAAGGGTTTAAAATTATGAAAAAGGTTGTGGAAAAGGACCCTGATTATTACGATGCATACTTGGGTCTGGGTATCTACCACTATTTCACTGCTACCCTACCAAAAATAGCGAAAGTCATCTCATTTCTCCTCGGAAATCCTAAGGGTGACAAAGAAAAAGGAATCAGAGAGTTTGAGCTTGTCCGGGACAACAGCACGCTCCTGTCAATTGAAGCAAGAAAAATACTCCTCAGGGTCTCCCGCTGGGAAGAGGACAAGGATGGTTTTTATAACGGATCCGAATGGCTTGCAAAACACTACCCTGAAAATCCCCATTTCCAGATACCTTACCTATATGGACTCACACAAAACAAGCGTTTTGAAGATGCTCAGCACCAGAAGAGCAAAGTAGACTCGCTGATACAGAATGATCCGTCTCAACTGCCTATCAGTGTACGGGTTAAATATTATAGATACTCTGGGCTCCTGAGTTATAGTCTCGACGAATACTCAAGATCAGTTGAGTCCTATCTGAGTGCCATTGAATTAAGCAGTATTAAATGGCCACCAGAAAGGATATGGGCAGAAGACTATTACTATCTTGCCGCATCTAAGGCAAAACTTGAGAAGGAAAAAGAAGCATTTAAATATCTGAGGAAAGCTATTGAAAAAGGTTGGCAAAAAGATAATATAGATGAACAGCCGGAGTGGAAAACATACAAGCACAACCTGGAATTTATTCAGATAATCCAGTAAATAAATAGTTAAATAACACTATACCGTATATTGAAGCCAGAACCGTTAACGGGAAAGAAAAGAGGAATAACCTGATGATAACAAACTCAGATTGGATCCAACCTGAAGAGAGAGCATACTTTCATCAGATTTCACCGGATTGCATATCAAAATTAGCGGAGGTTGTCACTGCGCTCAGTAAGGGTACAATAGATATTGAAACAGCCTTTAGGAAGTATGAGCAAATACTCAGCGATGAAATTAGCGACAAGGAATTTCTGTCCTTCGCTTTAGCAAACATTAACGAATTGTCTTCGTATATTGCTAAAGGAAAGATAAATATCAGGATTCACAGGAATGATGTAGATGAGTTATGGTTTGATATAGACGAAGTATAACTTAGCAGCTAAGTTTGAAGTTTGAAGTGTTAAGTGAACTAAAGTGCCTAAAGTCAAGAAATGCTCTTTACTACAACTTTTTAAGTTTAATATAGAGAGATGTCACAAATTGCTTTTGGTATCAAGGGAATATATGGGTAAATGAAAAAGAAGAGGTCCTTTATCATAACCGTAATGTTAGCCGTAACAGGAATGGGAATGGGAATAATTTCAGGTTATTCATATAATCAGGAAGAACTAACCTGGCCAGAAGTGATGAGAGATATCAGAAATAAATACCCTGATATTAAACAACTCAGGACTGAGGAGTTACATTCATGGTTGTCTAACCCACAAAAAAAATCTGTCTTTTTAATTGATGCAAGGGCAAAAGAAGAGTTTCAGATAAGCCACATTCCAGAAGCAAATAATATTCCCTATAGGAATAAAGACCCCTTAAAATATTTGACAAATATCAAACCCGATAATCCTATCGTTATTTATTGCTCTGTGGGATACCGTTCTTCCATTCTGGCAAGAAAATTACAAGCTCTGGGTTTCAAAGCAGTCTATAACCTGGAGGGCTCAATATTTAAGTGGGCTAATGAAGGAAGACCACTTGTACAGGGGAAGACAACAGTCCATAAGGTCCACCCTTATAATGCCCATTGGGGAAGTCTGCTTCAAAGAAAATACCATTAAGAAAAATTGCAACTAAACCGACTTTGATTTTCTTATGTCGTTAGTAATAAATTCATCAGCAGCATACGGACCCCAGGTCCCGGCCCGATAAAGATGAATATGTGGTACCTCTTCGTTGGCCCATCCATCAAGTACACCATTCACCAATCTCCACGCCGCCTCTACCTCATCCTGACGAATAAAGAGAGTGGTATCACCCAATATAGCATCTAAAATTAATCGTTCATACGCCCCCGGTGATTCAACATCAAAAACATCATCATAGGAAAATTCCAAATCTTCCGGTTCTAAAATCATTTTAGGGCCAGGGACTTTCATACCTATTGACAGGCGTATACCTTCATTGGGCTGAACCCTCAAAGAAAGCATATTGGGTTTCATACGACTTCTTCCTATATCATCGCCATCTTTTATGTGACTAAAAAGAGCAAGGGGTGGCTGCCTGAATTCAATATTTACTTCCGTAAGACGCTCTCCAAGGGCCTTTCCCGTACGAAGATAAAACGGCACTCCAGCCCAACGCCAGTTATCTACATGTAACTTCAATGCGACAAATGTCTCAGTTACAGAGTCAGGCTGTACACCATTCTCCCTTAAATAATCCGGAATTAATTTCTCATCTATGGTACCTGCCGCATACTGCCCTCGTATGGAGCAATCGCTTACATCGTTTATTTCTATAGGTGGTATCGCGGTCAGCAACTTTACCTTTTCATCACGAACGGCATCAGGCGCAAAAGAAGCGGGTGGTTCCATAGCGACAAGCGCCAATAATTGCAACATATGATTTTGTACCATATCACGAAGTGCACCAGAACTGTCATAATAACTTCCGCGTCCTTCCACGCATACGGCCTCTGCAACGGTAATGTGAACATGACTAACGTAGCGACGATTCCAGAGCGGTTCAAATATACTATTCCCAAAGCGGAATGCCATTATATTCTGGACTGTTTCTTTACCAAGATAATGATCAATACGATAAACCTGCCTTTCATCTAAAACAGACAAAATACTTTTATTTAAAGCACAGGCAGTTTTAAGGTCTCGGCCAAACGGCTTTTCAATAATTACCCTGGTCCAACGATTTTCATCATTTGGGTCAGCTATGTGTCCTGATTGGCCAAGCATTGCAATAATTCCGGAAAAAACGTTTGGAGGTGTCGCGAGGTAAAACAGACGATTACCTTTCTCAGAAGGCATTCCCTGTTCTTCATCAATCTTTTCCAGCAGTTCTTTTAAATCATGAAAACTTTTGCTGTTATCATAGCTTCCGGTCTGGTAATAACAAGATGAGCTGAACACCTGTAATTCAGTAGCACCGGCACTCGGCTTAGACCGAGCAAATTCCACGAGTGCTTCTTCAATTTCAACACGAAATTGTTCATGAGATTTCTCCCGTCTGGCAAACCCAACTATCCTGGTCCCTTTTGCAAGCAGGCCTTCCAGGACCAACTGATACAAGGCCGGTATTAACTTGCGCCTCGTCAAATC
>JABHIW010000099.1 GCA_018670825.1 Candidatus Scalindua sp.
AGTTGTTATCCGAATGCAAATCAATTCCTACATAATAACTCATTACGGCACCTCCTTAAAAAAGTGTTAACAATATAATTAATTGCAACATTATGATATATTGTTAACTTGCAGATGCCTACTATATGATTATCAAATCTCCCATTGACTGCATGTCCTTATTAATATTGTATTTATGAATAGCATATCCATCATCTGACGGTATATCAATTTGGCAGGTCGTAAGTTACTAGCGGTATAATACTTTAGTGAAGAGTAAAAGCAAGAAGAAAGATTCACGATTTGGGATTTACGAATTACGATTGACTGATGATTAATGACTATGGTCAAGTGGCTAAATTTAATATTTCCTTTGCGCACTTCGCGCCTTCGCGGTGAATGCCTTTTTCTTTTTCATTCCTTCTCCCTAATCTTTAAGGTAAAAATTGATACAACTACAATTCCAGCAGTGATGATATTGATGGCAGACCATAGCTCCCTGTTAAAGTGTAATCTAAATATTGGATTGTAAACCAGTGCCGTGATCCATAATATCCATACCCATGGATGTCTTTTTAGATTTACGGCTTTACAGGCCTGGTAGATGAGTGTTACGCAGCAAACCCAGTGAAGCAGGGTATAATAACCGGATGGATTGCCGGGATACAGTGCCCATAAAAGCATTCCACTTGCAATAGATTGTGGCAACCAAGTTCGCTTTATTACTTTTCCCATATATCATTTCTTATTAGAACGAAACTTTGTTATAACCATCCAGATAAAACCAGCAATTGCTGACTGTCCTCCCAGAATCGATATGATTACACTTGGATTGCTGGTGATATTTCCATAAGCAAGTATCGCAGTCCCTAAGAAAACAAGGAACAGAGGGAGCATGTATTTTTTTGTGCTATCTTCTACTGCAACTGACTGACCGCATTTATCACATTTTACTGTAGGCATGATTCTGCTTTCCTAACTCAAATTTTCTCTTTAATAAGATAATATTTACTTAACAGGGGCAGGCACGAATTGACTGGAATCCTTCCGACAGGGAGGTTTATACCCACCCCCTGCTTTCGCAGGGAATCCAGATGTTATCTTAAATTGAAACAGTGATGTCAGGGATAAGTAGCTCCTGGCCAATCTTTAGTGAGTGTGGATCTGGCATTCTGTTTTTGTTTGCCTGATATATTTTTATCCACTTTGACTCATCGTTATAATACCTTTTTGCTAAATTGTACAGATTGTCATCAGCCATTATTTTGTGAGTGGTGCTATGATTACTGTTTGCTATTTTGATACCCTGTAGTGCTGCAGATGAAATCGTATCACTTGATTTTGGTCCCTTCATTCTCAATCCGAGAGTATTATCATTCATATTCACATTATTCGTTAATGATAAACAGAACGATATATAATCTGTGGATTCATCGCAGCATGATATTAGTCCAACCTGTTCTTTATTGGTAAATTCTTCGATAATTAGTTGTTCTTCGACAAAATTTTCTATAGAAATTATGTCGTCTTCAGTACCGGGTTTCAGCGGACTGGTAAAACCGTGGACTTCGTTTGTATCTCCTACACCAAACATACACAAGTTACTATCCAGTGCGGTTAAGTAAGATATAATTCCCCGTGTCACAGGTGACTTGGAATATTGCAGTACGCCTGTGATTGCACAAGCTACGATAACAATGAACGCTACAAGAATTTTATCTGTTTTCATTTATTTCTAAAATTTGGCCACCGTAAAACACTTTCTATTTAAATTTAAGAGTCATTTTGTAATTAAATCTAACTCGTCAGGTAAAGTCAAGTATGTTTTTTGGTAAACGTACAGAATGTTGTACCCTTGTGACACTTTCACACAACATTTAGAGCCACAGGAGATACGTGGAGAACTCCCATATTCGGGTTGCGAGGGACGATTGACAAATGACAGAGACGAATTTCACGAATTGACTGGAATCATCCGACAGGGTAATTTATACCCACCCCCTACTTTCGCAGGTTATGCCCGAGGCAGATCCGCATGGGTGAAGACCCCAGATGTTATCTTAGATTGACACTGAGACATCAGGGATAAGCAGCTCCTGACCAATCTGTAATGAATGAGGATCCGACATTTTGTTTCTGTTTGCCTGATATATTTTTTCCCACTTTGACCCATCATTGTAATACCTTTTTGCTAATTTGTACAGACTGTCATCAGCCATTATTTTGTGAGTGATGCTATGATTACTGTTTACTATTTTGATATCCTGGAGCGTTGCAGAATAAATCGTATCACTTGATTTTGGTTTCTTCATTTTCAATACGAGAGCTTTGTCATTCACATTCATGTTACTGGTCAATGATAAATAAAATGATAGGTAATCAGTGGGCTCAACACGGCACAAAATTGGTATAATCTGCTTTTCATTAGTAAATTCCTCTATAATTCGCTGTTCTTCAATAAAATATCCTACAGGTATGATATCGTGTTCTATGTCGGACTTTAGCTGGTTGTCGATGCGGTAAACTTCATTTGTATATCCTTCTTCGCCAAATACACCTAAATTGCTTTCAAGGGTGTTTAAGTAAGGAATAATTTTTAGTGTTTCAGGTGATCGCACATATTGAAGTACACCGGTGATTGCAAAAGATATAAAAACAATAAAGACTACAAACTTTTTATCTCCCTTCATTTCTTCTCTTTCCCTATTTCCTCTTTAATTCATGACTATGGTGACAGTACTCTGAGCGGTAGTTATTACTGAGCAAAGACCATACCGATGTCAAACTGTTTCAAATAAATTATTCAGTATGTCGTAAGTTGTTTGCATTCAATGAAAAATGGGAAAAGACTATTAATTTTAAATTATAAAGTCTGACCGTCTTATTTGAAGACTGTATTAGAATGAAACAGGACTGTGCTGGAAAAGGCATCGACATCCGGTATATTTAACAGGATATGCGCTTACAGAATAACGCATAATGAGTATTCTGGACAGAGTTGATTGTACTTGCTTAATAGTTTGGACTGTTTATAATCTGCGTTATTCCGGTTTCCCTTTTCTGGGAAATAAAATAATGCTATTTTCTAAGGTAGATGTAAAAAAGTGCTTTATCGACTAATAATCAGTTATGGTTAGTAGCATCCGGTTAGGTTTTTGCGCATGTTCCATTTGTTATCCAAGAGCTGTCATTCCCACCCGCCTGCCCGCCCGGCAAAGCCGTTCGGACGGGTACCTATTTGGGCAGGCATTCTTTTAGCGGGAATCCAGGATAAACAATCCCTTAGATACCCGATTAAGGCGTTCGGGTATGACAAAAGCAGCATGTGCAAAAACTTAACTGGATACTATTGAATATCTACATTATTTTAAATTAATTAATTGGAGGGAAAATGTTAAATATGAAAAATGTACTTATATTTGGACTGATACTGTCTTTTTTTATTGTCGGATGTGGACAAGACCAGGGACAGCCAACAAGTGAGTCGGTTAGCGAACAGACTGGTAGTATGCTGGATGAAGGAAAAAAGATGATACAACAGGCTGAACAGGAAGCGTTACAGTTAAAAGAGACTGTGGTAAAGCAGGCTGGTGAGATTGCTGATAAAGCCGGAGCGATAAAAGACAATACTGCTGCTATCGTAGCGGATCTTATTGCCAATGCTAATACGTCTCTTAATATGGGTAGATTTAATGATGCTATCTCTTCCGCGAAAGAGGTATTAACAAACTACGACGGTAATTCTCAAAAAGCCAAAGATATTATTACTACTGCTACAGAGAAAATGAAAACCATGATAGCAGAAAAAGCGAAGGCGGCGATAGACGCTGCGGCTGCATTAAAGGCTGAAGAGACAATAGATACAGCCGCGGCAGCAAAAGAAGCGGAAGCACTGGGATCCACTGCAACAGAAAAAGTGGAAAGCGTTAAAAGTGGCTTAACGGATAAGTTAAAAAGCTTTGGGCAATAAATGCTTTAATCATTATTTGCTGAATCTTTTAAAAGTATCGCGTTGGAGATTTTCCAATGCGATACTTTTTCTTTAAGACACGCTAAATTACCGTTCCATAATTGAGTTTTCCAACCATTTAGTAATTCATCTTTCTTGCCCGAAGATATCTCACGGCAACTTTTAAATCCCATTATATTGATTTAAATTATATAATACGAAAACAGACCAGGTTTTGAAAAGAATAACCAGCATGAGCTATTTACGATATATCTTCACCATCTCTTTATTCGCATATCTCTGCCTATTTAATGCCGCAAGAGTAATGTCAGACAACTTGCCGGAGTGGAAGGCTGCATATGTTCCGGAAGGAGAGATCTGGAAATATACTGAACAGCACTTTATCTTTAATAACGGGACAGACCCGGAAACGCTTGATCCTCACCTCATGACCGGTTTGCCGGAAATGCGTCTTGCGGAAGCGCTTTTCGAAGGCCTGGTAACATATGATCCTGCCGATCTCACACCACGGCCGGGAGTCGCTAAAAGCTGGAAGGTAAGTGAGAACGGACTGGTTTATACTTTTTATCTACGTGAAGATGCGAAATGGAGTGATGGGAAAGAGGTTACTTCTCATGACTTCCTCTCTGCTTGGAAAAGAGGACTTAGCCCTATCAACCGCTATATAAATCTCTTTTTTCCCATTGCCGGCGCTGAAAACTACTCTAAGGGTAAACGTACGGATTTTAATGAAGTAGGAATTTATGCCAGGGATCCTCATACTCTTGAGGTCGTTCTGCACGCACCCTGCCCCTACTTTCTTGATCTTGTCGCTTTTCCAACATATTATCCGGTCCGTGTTGATCTGATAGAAAAGTTTCAAGAGAAATGGACAAGACCGGAAAACATTATTGGCAACGGACCTTTCGTTTTAAAGGAGTGGTCTCCTCGTGAACAAATTCTTTTTGAGAAGAATCCTTATTACTGGGACAGGGATTTCGTTAAGCTTGAACTGATCACTGCTCTTCCGATATCAGATCTGAATACCGCTTATAAACTATTTCAGGATGACAAGCTCCACTGGATGCCTGCCCTTCCCGTGTCAAGAATTGAAGAGCTTAAGCGTAACCCTGATTATTATGTTTATCCGATGCTTGGTAACTATTTTTACCGTTTTAATGTAACAAAACCACCGTTTGATGACTCGCGAGTAAGAAAGGCATTCTGCCTTGCAACTGATCGTGTAGAGATTTGCAAGGAACTTCTTAAAGGTGGTGAGCAACCAAGCAGCCATTTCTGCCCACCGGTAGCCGGTTATAAACCAATAGAAGGGTTAAAGCATGACATTGTCACCGCACGCAAGCTTCTCGCTGCGGCCGGCTACGGTAAAGATAAAAAAGAATTTCCAAAAATGGAAATTAGTTATAATACCAGTGAAGGGCATAAGATGATTGCCGAAGCGATATCTCAGCAGTGGAAACAGAATCTAGGTGTCGATGTTGGTACTCGGAATATGGAATGGAAGGTTTATCTGGACAACCAGAACAACCTTGATTATGCAATAAGCCGTTCCTCGTGGATTGGAGACTACGCCGACCCATTTACTTTTTTCAGTATCTTTAGAACAGATGACGGAAATAATCGTACGGGCTGGAGTTGTAGAGAATACGATGAGCTTCTCGATACAGTATCGGTAACCCTTAATAGAAAAGAACGCAATAACCTTTTTAAAAAACTTGAACATTTGCTTGTTGAACAGGAGTGTCCTGTTCTTCCGATTTATGATTATGTAAACAAGGGCCTGATTAAAGAGTCTGTTCTGGGATGGGAAACTAATATAAGAGATGTGCATCCGCTTAAGTACATTTGGAGGGAATAGAGTAAAACGTGGGTAGATATCTTCTCAGACGTTTAATTTTTGTGCCGATCATCCTGTTTATCCTGATCACTATTACTTTTTTTCTGGTGAGGATGGCGCCCGGCGGCCCATTCAGTTCTGAAAGAGAACTTCCTCCGGGAGTTGAAGAGGCGTTAACAAAGAAATACAACCTTGATGGCTCACTGTCAAGTCAGTATGGTAGATACCTTGTAGGACTCTTACAGGGAGATCTTGGGCCATCACTGAAGCAGAAAGATTTTTCTGTAAACGAAATCATCTCAAACCATCTTCCACCGTCAATTCTTCTCGGTATAACAGCGCTCTTAATATCACTTTTTGCAGGCGTTGTCGCAGGTCTTGTATCCGCTTCAAAATCAAACAGCATGCTTGATTATTCGACGATGGCGTTTGCAGTAATTGGTATCAGCCTGCCGGTTTTCGTCTTTGGGCCACTTTTACAGACGCTATTTTCCCGTGTATTTCATATTCTTCCCGTTTCCGGATATAAAGGAATATCTCTTCACCTTATACTTCCTGCTGTAACACTCGGGTTGCCCTTTGCCGCCAGATTTGCACGTCTTACCCGTGCAGGAATGCTGGAGGTACTATCCGAGGATTTCATAACCACAGCACGGTCTAAAGGACTAACGGAAAGGACGATAGTCTTGCGTCATGCACTGAAAGGCGCCCTTCTACCTGTAGTCAGTTTTCTCGGACCTGCTATTGCCTCAATTACTACCGGTTCGCTGGTTGTAGAAAAGATATTTAATATTCCCGGCCTTGGCAGAGAGTTTGTCGAGAGTGCTCTCAATCGCGATTACTTTATGATAATGGGAACTGTCATTGTTTACGGGACGTTAATAATAGTCTGCAACCTGGCAGTTGATATCGTTTATGGATTTCTTGATCCGAGGGTAGGCAATGAAAACTGAAATGAAACAGGTTCAAAAATCATTTTCACCAACGCATCTTGCTTTTATGAGACTGTTGAAACACCGTCTCGCACTTTTTGGACTCTTTCTTGTTTTTACCGTGTCTGCAACAGTTATCATCGTTCCTGTTTTCTACCGTGAATCGCCGAAACTTACCAGAGTCTGGCTTGGAGCAAAATCTCCGGGATTTACCCATCCTGACTGTTTAAGTAAAAATATTTTCATTAAAGGGAAATATGCAGAAACCTCGTTTTCATTGTCCGGTGCAAAGGAGATTGTATACGAAACAAAAAACTATTCCCGGCAGGAGATCCGGGTTACAACACAGCGCGGAAAGGTCAATACCATCATGTTCACTGAAGGTGCTCGTCATGTTGAGGAGTTGGACACCTCAACATTAAAGGGTGAGCTATTCCTTGTAAATGATGGTGGGAGTCCGGGTGCGAAACTGGATCAGATATTTACTCTAAGAAAAAAAACTGTTCCTCCGGAAGGTCTTTTTAAGGAAGGGTCCCGTGTTCTTATGATGTCTCTTATTAAAGCAGATGATGAAGTTACAAAAAATATCATCACGATAAACAATTCAAATGTTACATCAATAACAGTGAAAAAAGGCAATGATAGAATAAGCAGTGAAGCTCTTATTATAAATGGACGGGATGTAATTAATGTTATTGCTGATGGTAAAGAGAGAAGAGTCACTCATCTTCTTGGGACCGACAAACTAGGTCGCGATCTTTTTATAAGAATTATCTATGGCGGAAGGATCTCTCTGCTGGTAGGAGTAGTCGCCACCCTGGTAAGCATTATAATTGGGCTGAGTTATGGAGCAGTCTCCGGTTATTTTGGAGGGATGATAGATAGTGTAATGATGAGAATTGTTGACATTCTTTACGGTTTGCCGTTTATCTTTCTCGTGATTCTTTTAATGGTACTTTTCGAAAGAAGTCTGCTTCTTTTTTTTGTTGCACTTGGTCTTGTTCAGTGGTTGACAGTAGCGCGTATTGTTCGAGGTCAGATACTGTCTCTTCGTGAATCAGAGTTCGTTGAGGCAGCAAAAATGTCAGGAGCGACTGCCAGGAAAATAATATTCAGCCATCTAATACCACACACGATAGGACCGGTAATAGTCTATACAACGCTGACGATACCATTGATCATTCTTGAGGAAAGTTTTCTTGCATACATCGGACTTGGAATTACGGACACGTCCGACTCTCTTGGAAGCCTTGTAGAACAGGGAGTTCGAATGTTGGGAGATGCCGGAGAAAACTGGTGGCTGCTTCTGTGCCCTTCTGTATTAATGATATCTATATTATTTGGAATGAACTGTCTTGGTGACGGCCTTCGTGACAGCTTTGATCCAAAGAGAGCGTTGTAGTGTTGGATCATTAAAAGATTACTCACACGAAGGCACGGAGGCACAGAGGCAAAAATTATCTTTTAAGATTTCGATTTTTTCGTAAGCTCTGTATTCCTGTATGAGGATTAATTATTTGATTCAGTTTGTATTTTAGAAAAAATAAACACACTAATACATGGAGGTATAAAAAGTGATGACTGAAAATGAGATTGGAAAAGTTGTAATTAATTCTGCAATTGAAATTCATAAAGCATTTGGGCCAGGTCTTTATGAAATTGTGTATGAAGTTGTACTAACTCATGAGTTAAAGAAGCA
Organism: Candidatus Scalindua sp.; assembly: GCA_018670825.1. GTDB lineage: Bacteria > Planctomycetota > Brocadiia > Brocadiales > Scalinduaceae > Scalindua. The sequence goes on from JABHIW010000099.1 coordinate 8,418, forward strand.
TGGTTTAGATGTTGAAAGACAAATTCCTGTATCAATAGAATATGATGGTATAAAATTTGACGAAGGATTCAGAGCAGATATTATTATTGAAAACAAGGTTATCCTGGAATTAAAATCGGTAGAAACTGTTACAAAAACACATAAGAAACAAGTATTAACATATCTTAGACTGGCAGGGTGTAAACTTGGTTACTTATTGAACTTTGGTGAAGAATTGATGAAGGATGGAATAACAAGAATTATAAATGGAGATCTTAAATAAAGTGATAGCCGAATGCTTTGCCTGTTTTTTTAAGCGTCTAATGCATGTGAATTCTATTTAAGATGTTGACCATAATATGTCTTTCTTTGTGGGCTCTGTGCCTCCGTGTGAAAACTTATAATTCGTTTGTTGTTTTTTTAGTCACTTATTTAAACTATGAATAATAAAAAGATACTTCAAGTTAAAAACCTCAAGGTTACTTATAAAAGTCTTCTTGAAGAGGTTGAAGCGGTTGCAGGCGTCAATATTGATCTCTATGCGGGGGAAGCGCTTGCTATTGTAGGTGAAAGCGGCTCCGGTAAGAGCACAGTTGCTTACGCATTAATGGGGCTGCACAACAGGAAACACGTTACTGTTGAAGGTGAGGTTATGTATAACGGGCGTAACATACTGGAAAACTCAACATCCCAATGGCAGGACCTGCGCGGTAAAGAGATCTCTATGATATTTCAGAATCCAATGAGCAGTCTTACTCCCTATCTTACAATTGGAAAACAGGTAATGGAACCGATATTACGTCATACTTTAAAATCTACTGATGAAGCAAGAAAGGAAGCAGTGAGTCTTCTGAAAGAAGTTGAAATCGGTGATACGGAAAAAAGCTACCACAGCTACCCTCATCAATTTTCAGGTGGTATGAAGCAGCGGGTAATGATAGCTTCAGCCGTTTCAGCAGAGCCAAAAATTCTGATAGCCGATGAGCCGTCAACTGCTCTTGATGTTATTATCCAGGCAAAAGTCCTTAAACTGATGAAAAAGGAGCTTGTCAAACGCGGAATGACACTGATTTTTATCACACACGATCTCAGTGTTGTCGCGGGTCTTTGCGATCGGGTTGTGGTTATGTATCAAGGCAAAATTATTGAGACTGCTCCAGTCAAAAAACTGTTTGCGGAACCGGAACATGAGTATACAAAAAAACTCCTCTCTGCAGTTCCCCGTGTCGATAAGAAAGTTGATCGCCTGATGATGAATGAGCAGACAAGAAGTAGAGATGATTCTGTGGAGAGTATCAAATCATCATCAAGCAATGAAACAATTATATCTTTCAAAGACCTGCATGTTGAGTTTGAAAAACGAAATGGTATTTTCTCTTCTCATAAAGAGATAACAAAGGCGGTAAACGGAGTAAGTCTGGATTTATATAAAGGTGAGGTACTCGGGCTTGTGGGACAGAGCGGCTCAGGCAAATCGACGCTTATCCGTTCTATAGCAGGTTTGGTAAAATCCAAATCGGGGTCAATATATTATGATAATAAGGATGTTTTACCGGCTAATCAAAAAGAGCTACGTGCCATCCGCAGAAAGATTCAGATGATTTTTCAGGATCCGTACGGAAGCCTTAATCCCCGGTTTGTTGCTGGACGTATTATTGCGGAACCTCTGATTAATTACGGGTTGATGTCAGGTAAAGACGCATATAAGAAGGTACGAGAGTTGATGGAACTTGTACAACTTGATCCTGACTGGATCAACCGCTATCCACATGAATTTTCGGGAGGTCAGCGACAGCGTATCAGTATCGCCCGTGCTCTAGCATTAGAACCTGAAATTCTACTCTGTGATGAACCGGTCAGTGCCCTGGATGTACTAATTCAGACTGACGTGCTTAACCTTTTGAAAGAGATAAGATCCCGAATGAATCTTACCATGCTCTTCGTCTCACACGACCTTGCTGTAGTTCGCTATGTGGCAGACAGGGTAGCAGTAATGAAGATGGGTAAGATTGTCGAACTAAAGACTGCCGATGATATTTATGCAAAAGCCGAACACCCCTACACACAACAACTCCTGGATGCTATCCCAATACCTGATCCTTCTGTTGAGCAGAAAAGAATACGTTGTTGAATAAGGTTATTAAAATAGTCACAAAGTTTCCAAGACACAAATATTTTGCTTTGCGGATTTGGGTTTTTATTACTTAGTATTTGTCGAAACTATAATGCCTTATTTTAAACTCTTAATCACGGTAAATAATTGCTGAGGCGATAAAGTGTGTTTAACGTATTGCACACATATGCATTAAAATCCTATTGATTTTTATAATTGTATAAAGTACTTTGTTATTTAAAATCTACCCATTTTATAAGAGATCATCAATGCCGATAGAAGAGTACTTACAAAAGACAGTTCAGATCTGCCTGGGCACAAGTCCGGAAAATATGCTGAAAACCTCTCTGAGAATTTGTATGGAGCTTGCAGGAGGAGAGAGTGGCTCTATTCTGGGAGAGGAGGGACCTGCATTGCAATTCCTTTTTTCAGATGTTGATGAACTAATCGGCCTCCGAGTCCCGTTTGACAGTATTGCGGGCGTTACGGTGAATAAAAACATGGTTGTTTACACATACGCTCCTTCTGATAAACGCCATTTCGACGGTGTAGACAAAAAGATTGCAAAACAGACAAATTATCTTTTAAGTATTCCTATTCCTTCAATACATCCTTCCATAGATAATGATAAACCGGCAAAGAATGCGGGTGCAATGCAGATACTTTTCAATAAAAATGTTTTTCCGGAACTTGATGTTCAAAATCAGGCCCATGAGTTTAATCTCGTTGATTTTAAGAACAGCAAGCTTTATTCTGAAAAGTTAAAGAATGTATTTTTTATGCTCCCAATCATTGCGTTTGGGATGGAGGTTATGACCCTTCGTCAAACCTCATATCAGGTCATACATGAATTAAAAAATAAAATGATATCCAGTCTTTCCTGGATGGGGCATTTGAAAGAAGACATTTGCAGGTCAAATCCTGAAATAATTGAAAACGATGATGTGAAGGAGGATTTCGAACTGGCAGAATCTGCAGTGCACGAAGGTGCGGAACTTGCAAAAGATTATCTTCAATTCACAAAAATCTATAACCCTGAATTTTCATCCTGCAATTTGAATGATATCTTAAAAGAGACTGCATCTTCTGCCAAAGCTCTGGCAGAGAATTTCAAACTTGAAGGTTTTACCGTTGAATTAAACCTTGACAAAAATATTAAAGAAAATAATCTTGATGCCGGTAAACTGAAAATGGCCTTTTATAATCTCTGCAAAAATGCGATTGAAGTATTGGCAGAATACAAAACTGAAAAACCTAAACTCACTTTTACATCCAACCTTAATGAAAAGGAGTTGTTTGTTTCCATTGCTGACAATGGTCCGGGGATGCAACCGGAAATAGCCGACAATCTCTTTATTCCTTTTAAGACTAAAAAAGAGGGTGGGACAGGACTTGGTTTAACTATTACCAAGAAGATTATTGATCTGCATGTCGGCTGCATTAAATGTAAAACAGGAGAGAAAGGTACTACATTTGAAATTGTTATTTGATAGTAATTTACTGATCCGTATGAAACACACAGGACAGAAAGGAGAACTGTTATGACTGAACATCTTGATTTTGAAGTTGAAGGACAATGTACTTCCTCCATATTCGATTCAATCAAGCAGAATTTACATTCGGAAAATAATACCGCGTTACTTATTGATGATGAAAAAGGCATCCGGAAAATGGTTGCTCGAAGTCTGCGAAACTTTGCCCCTAATCTTGAAATCTCTGAGGCTGCAAATGGAAAAGAGGGCCTTGAAGCACTTGCGAAAATCAGAAAAACACACAGGAAAGAACCTTTGCTCATTGTTCTTGACCTGAACATGCCTATCATGAATGGTTGGGATTTCATTAATGAATTGAAAAAAGAGTATGAAGAGGCCGGAAAAACCTTCGGCATTCCGATTATCGTCCTCTCATCAACCAGTGGTGAAAAAGGTGCTCTGTTTTTGAAGAAAAGTGTGCATGGAGGAAAAAGTGGTTACAACCCTCTGGCAACCGTGGCCAAAGAATCCTGTATCGAAAAAGCCCGCTATGATGCGAAAGACGGGAAAGGCCTTGATGCATGGCTCAAATTTTTCTTGAGGCCCGGTAAGATATAGTATCTCAGCAATTTTTTGATGATAACCCAACAGCTGATTTATCAATTAAGGAAAGAAAAATAAGATGTTTAAATGAAAAACATTGGTGTCATTGTTCCTTTGTGGCAGCAGGACAAACATAAAATCGCCTGAAGTAAATTATCACAATTTTTGCTGGATACCCTTACAGAGATGTTTTAAATAATTCTTAAAAAGCTTTATAAAAAAGATGATCATTTTCAGGTTACCTGGAGGATAGTAGATTTTTCCTTTACTCTTTGAAGAAGTATCTTCCGGAAAATCATCTTTTCCATTGAGAATATCTTTACAAACCCAAGCTGGCCACTTTGCACTTTCAAAATAAATCATATTTATATTTCTTACATAAGAATAATTTATAGTCTTGAAAAAACCTCTTTTTAGAATGATCCCATTATCAAGTATTTCGTTGATTTTTTGTAGAATCGCACCATTTACCGGATCATTATGGTAGATTTCCCAAAATCCTGCAGGAGAGCCTGTATACTTTCTTTCATCATCATGGTGAAATGACCAAACTCCATAGTGTGCTGCTTTTAAGATATCTCCTCTTATAATATTAAAACCATAACGCATGATAAAGTCGAGTTCATATTCTCTTATGGCTTTAACAGATTCCTCATCAAAATATTCTGAGAACTTTCCCTTTTTTGTAATTAATGGCTTAACGATAGGGATTTCTGAAAATTGCTTATCAATTTTATCTTTTCGACGAGGAGTCTTGTTAAACCAACTTGCTCTGTAACGTGAATAGAGATAACGATCAAAAGAGTTATTCTTAGTATCCGGTCCCCTTGTATCAATTATAAATAGCTCAAGAGTTACATTATTCATGCTGAGAAGATAATCGATACTTTTTTTCTGCCATTCTTCCAGCATGTTGCCATGAAGCATTACGCCAAAACGAAGTTTAGATTTTATCCGCATATTAACAGTAATGATAAAAAATTTTCAAAACTATGTTTTCAAACGAGTACAGCTGTACTATAATATCTTGATTATGAATCAGTTCAAAAATAACTTCCGCCTTCATAGCGTTGATATAAGAACCTCAGAAAATAATAAACCCTCCTCAGCCTCCACTCATTATATTTTATAACTTTCTTAATTTAAAGAATGAAAAAAGAAAAATTACTCTTTCCGATGATAAGGGCCCTTGAGATGGCCTCAACAGTGCTTCATATAGGTGCTCACCCGGATGATGAAGATATTGGCCTTTTGTCGTACCTTTCCAATAAATATGCCATTCGTGCTGTATATTGGTCTGCAACACGTGGTGAAGGAGGGCAAAATAAGATTGGCCGGTATTCAGGAGAGTTATTAGGGATTTACCGCACATGGGAAAGTGAAAAAGCCCGAATGGAGGATGGGGGAGAATCTCTTTTTGGTCCATTTTATGATTTTGGATATTGTAAATCCTCTGAAGACGCTTTTTTAAAATGGGGAAAAGAAAATGTTGTTCGCGAAATTGTACGCGCCATTCGTTTAGTAAAACCGGATATTATTGTGTCTAGATGGAAAGGCGTCGCGGCTGATTTCCATGGTCACCACCAAGCTATAGGCTTGACGACCTTAGAGGCATTTGATGCTGCAGGAGATCCTACAAAGTTTCAAGAACTTGGAGAATCAGGTTTGTCTCCATGGGAACCTTTAAAATTTTACTATTCTACAGATAATTCAGGTGGAGATTATAGTGCCGGTGGAGCATTGAATCTATTTGGTAATAAAAATTCAGAATTGGAAACAAGGGGATTTTTGCGAATCAATACAGGAGAATTTGACTATGTAAAAGGGAAAACCTATCAGGAACTTGCCTGGTCTGCCTACAATCAACACCAGACTCAGGGAATGGGCCTTGCCCCCGCACAGGGAGATTTTTTTTACTACTTTTACTTACTAAAAGATCATCTTAATTTGTCTGATGAAGAAACAGGATTATTTGATGGCCTAGATTACAAACTAACCGGCTTATTAAATCGTCTTGATAATAGCTCCAATGAGATGAGAAATCAATTGGGAAAAGCGGTAAACCTTGTGGAGGAAGCCTTGGAAATCTTTCGACCGGATATGCCCCACAGGATTTCTTCTTTATTATTAAACGCTCTTGATTGCTTATTAGAGGTCTGTCATAGCCTAAAGAATAAAAATAAATCTAGAGAAAAGGCTATACTTGATTATCTTACGAATAAAATATCTGACTTTAATAAAGTTATTGCTTCCTGCCTTGGACTAAAAATTGAAAGTCTTGCAAATCATTATAAGGTCACTCCTGGTCAGGAATTTATTATTACCAATAAATTATGGAATCACAGTGGAGTAAAAATTGACAAAATAGCTTTTTCTATAAAGGCACATAGCGATTGGTCAATGCATAATCTTTCACAAGAGTCCTGGGATTCTGTTGAAGGTACTCTCTATTCCACAGATTATAGAGTAAAAGTATCGGAAACTACTTCATTTTCTGTTCCTTATTGGCTTAGTGAACCAAGACAAAGCTTCATTTATTCATGGCCTTCAAATGGGTCTTGTTGCTTGCCTTTTGGGGATCATGATATAACTGCAAGCTGTGATATTATTATTAATGGGACTTCGCTCACCCTCTTTTGTCCTACCATAAACAGGGACTCATTTTCCGGAGGTTATAGAGAACTTCCGGTAACAACAATACCCCCCATTTCCTTAAAACCAAAAAAAGGTGAAGAATATTTACCCATTAACGAAAAAATAATCTACCTAGATATCATTGTTAGTGTTCACAATAATACGAAAGATAATATTTCCGGGCAATTAACCCTTGAACTTCCTAATGGCTGGTCCGGAAAGCCGGAAAGAATAGACATTAACCTGATTGGAGAAAGTGCTACTCAGAGTGGTAAGTTTAGTATAGAAATCCCTGCTAACGTTCAGGAATCCAACTATTCTATTCCTTGTAAATTCAGACATAAAAGCAGGGAATATTGTGAATCAATTGATTATGTTCGTATGGGAAATCCAGGAATTCCAGGCCTTCCCAACGCTTCAAATTGTATTAAAGAATGCATCATCATATCACCATCAAATGTTAATATCGATTTAATTAAGGCGAAATTTGTGACTGATCTTAAATACGGTTATGTAAGAGGGATAAAGGAAGATATTACTCAATCCATGCTCCATTTTAACGTTGATTTTAGCATTCTTTCTGATGAAGATATTGGGTATATTGACCTGTATCAATTTGATTCTATTGTAATTGGGCCTAATGCCTATTTATTGAGAGAAGAGATGAGTAAACACTCCAGTCGTTTCTTAAACTATGTAAAAAATGGTGGGACTTTGCTCGTTCTATTTCAGGGGTATGGGTATCAGGGAAAGAACTATACTCCTTATCCTTTTAAATATAATCAACCTCATGATCGTGTAACCAATGAAACAGCAAAAGTCTCTATCCTGGATTTGGACAACGTGCTCCTTAAATTTCCAAACCAAATTGGTATAGGAGATTTTAGTAACTGGTCCTATGATAGGGGAATGTATTTCTGGGGGGAATGGGACAAGCATTATCAACCCATATTATCATCAGCTGATATCGGAGAAGAACAGTTAAATGGAGGGTGGCTTACGTGCCAATATGGCCGTGGCAATTTTACTTATTTAGGGTATTCCCTATTTAAGCAAATACCTGCTGGTGTTTCAGGAGCTTTTCGTTTGTTTGCCAATCTCCTGGGACTTCCTTCTGCTCGGTTAAATGAAAGGGTCAGCTTTTTAAAACAAACTCCTCTTTTTTCCGAAGTTTCCCACGAACAGTTAGAACCTATTGCCAAACTTATGTCAGAAAAATGGTCCAATGAAGGGGAGGAAATAGGTCGACAAGGTGATGAGGGTACGGAATGTTATATGATTTATCGAGGATCGGTTGATATAATTAAAAACAAAAATGGAGAAGAAACAATCATTGCTACGGTTGGTAAAGGGGAATGTATTGGCGAGATGGCAATTTTGGGCAATAGTAGACGAGTGGCTACCATGAGAGCTCGAGAAGACACCCAATTACTGGTAATTAAAAAAGACCACTTTCGGGCTTTTTTGTATGAAAGCCCGAAAATGGCAGTTCATATGATGGACATTATTTTATCAAGAGTGGGACCTTAGCTATGAAAATAGGAATAATGTGTCATTCAAGCTGTGGTGGAAGTGTAAGGATCTCTGTAGACTTAGCGAACGCTTTGGCTGAAAGGGGTAATAAGGTGCATCTGTTTTCTCCTCATCCACCGGAACTCTCTTTTGAAAATAAATCGGGAATTATTCTCCATTACCTGGTCCCTGGCAGACTAAACAAAGCGAAACGAAGTTTACTGGTAACCGAATGGCCGCAAAATAAAATGCGAGCTTTTGTTGGGATGATTCTTTCATCTATAGAAAATGATTCCTTGGACATTCTTCATTATCATTATGCCCTACCTTTCGCCTTTGTCGCTCAAATCATAAAAAAAAAGTTAGGGTCGTTAGCCCCTCAAATTATTGGAACTCTCCATGGCACTGATGTTAGTCTCTATGGAAAAGATCCCGTCAAATCAAAGCAGTTGATAGAGTGCTTTGAAAGCACCGATGCTTTCACTACAGTATCTCAAAGCCATGCTGACCTGGCAGTAAAATATTTTAACTTTTCCTCATCCCCTACGGTAATTCCTAATTTTGTGGATATGGAAAAGTTTAAGGACAAAAATCTTTCAAATACGAAAAACAGTGATCTGAAAGCAAATCCACCTATAATAATCCATATATCAAATTTTAGACCAATTAAAGACACTCTCACAGTAGGAAAGATTTTCTCGTTAATCAAAAAAGAGATTGATGCTAAACTTTGGTTAGTTGGAGTTGGGCCTGACCTTGCTGGTCTCAAAAGATTCTTTAAGGAAAAGGGGATTGAAAAAAGTGTTTATTATTGGGGATTTAAACAGGACTATACCCATATTCTGCGCAGAGCTGATTTATCCTTAATAACAAGTCTTTCCGAAAGCTTTAGCCTGTTTACCCTTGAATCACTGGCGTCTAAAGTGCCCGTTTTAGCCACTAATGTTGGGGGATTATCTGATTTAGTGATACCGGAGAAAACAGGATTTCTATTTCCTTTAGGAGATATTCATTTAGCCTCTCGTTTGGCCCTCAATTTTTTTTCCGACAGTGATAAACAAAAGTTACTGAAAACGAATGCAAGAGAGCATTCGTACAACTTTACATTAGAATCGAGTGTTTGTGCCTACGAAGAACTTTATAAAAGTAGAATGAGGTACTATCAGCTAAATAAACCTCCAGACCGCAGAGTGGTTTTCAGTAAGGACCTCAATTTTAATTAGTCCTTCATTTTATCTTGAAGGTTTTGATAAATTTGCGGGTTATAAGATTATTAGAATAAATATATAACTTTTCAAGTATTGCATTTCCAGACGACATCTGAACTATTGCTAGCTTGTTGTCTTAGTCCATTCGTAGCAGAAGGTGCCAGAACTTTGCAGTCAAGTGGGGAATTTGTCCCATCTCTTGTCATTCGGATAACACATCCAATCCCGGCCATTTATTTTAATCGTCATAGTATCCGGGATAATGATTCTTAATACATTCAGGACACATTCCATGGGTAAATTCTGCCTCTGAATGGTCACTAATGTATTCCTCAATCTGGTTCCAAGCGCCCTTATCGTCCCTGATCTTTTTACATGAACAGCATATAGGAAGCATACCTTCCAGTTTCTTAATTTTTCCAAGGGCATCTTCAATCTCTTTTATATATTTTTCCCGCTCCAGCTCTGATTGCTTCTTATCAATCGCATATTTAATGGAACGCGACAACAAATCACTATTCAGGTTTTCCTTAACCAGGTAATCCTGCACTCCTGATTTTAATGATTCTGCTGCGATTGACTCATCACCCTGCCCGGTAAGCATTATTATGGGAATATTTCTAAGATCAGGGTTATCTACAATATTTCTAACAAAGTCTATCCCATCCATATCAGGCAGGTGAAAATCAAGAAGGATACAATCCAGTCTGTTTTCTTTCAATATACCAAACCCTTCTTCACCGGTTTCAGCGTCCATTTGTATGAATGAATTACCATGTGATTTAGAAAGGTATCTTCTAACAGTCTCTCTGTCTTCTATTGAATCATCTACTATGAGTATAGTAATCTTTTTGTCGTCGTTCATGTTTTTTTCGTTAGAAATGACCCCTGTAATTACTCACTGTTCTTTGGCAGGAGAACAATCTCAAGCCAGTAGTTTGTAAGTCTCTCAATAGCCGTAAAAAACCCTTCAATGTCAACAGGTTTCTGTATGTAGCTATTTGCACCATATTCGTAGCACTGCTCAATATCTTTTTCATCGGAAGAGGTCGTCAGAACTATTACCGGTATCTTTTTAAGCTCATCACATCCCTTTAGCTCAGCCAGTACCTCGCGGCCATCTGTCCCGGGCAGATTAAGGTCTAGGAGTATTAATCCCGGCAGCGGATACTTATTACGGTCATTATAAGACCCTCGATGAAAAAGATAATCAAGAGCCTGATCACCATCTTCACAGTGTTGAATATTATTTGATACCCCTGCCTTCTTTAACGCCCTTATCGTTGTCTCATAATCAACAGGGCTATCCTCTACTATAAGTATCACCTGATTTTTACGAACCATCATTAACACTCCTTCCTAGTGTAAAATAAAATGTTGTACCCTGACCAAATGTTGATTCTGCCCATATCTTGCCACCGTGATTTTCAACAATTTTCCTCGCTATGGCAAGACCTGCTCCTGTCCCCCCACCGTATTTATCCTTTCCGTGAAGCCTCTTAAATATCTTAAATATCGATTCTATATGTTTCTCCCTTATTCCAAGACCGTTATCCCGCACATAAAATGTTTCTACATTCCCTATCTTATCTTTTGAAAATCCTATCTCAACCTTTTTCTCAGTTTTATCATTATACTTGATTGCATTGGTTATTAAATTCATAAATATATCCTTTATTCTGGCTTTATCGCAAAAGCAAACGGGTAAAGTCTCCGGTATTCGTATATCGACTCCCTGTTCATTGATCATAATCTTTAAAGTTTCTATTACTTCCTCTATATTTTTGTTTATATCTACATCACAGAACCCGGACTTTGTCCTCCCCACACGTGAATAAAACAGCAGATTACTTATCAACTCATCAAGGTGTTGGCATAAGCTCTTAAGTGTCTCAAGTTTGTGTCTTCCTTCTTCATCAAGTTTGTCTCCATAATCCTCTATAAGAAATGTTGAATAGTTATATATCCCGCGCAACGGCTCCTTGAGGTCATGTGATGCGGTATGTGCAAACTCATCCAGTTCCCTATTAGACCGGTCCAGTTCCTGCGAACGTATAGTCAAGATATTCTGATCATGTTCCAGCTGTTTTGATAATGTACGAGATTCCTGTAGAAGTTTTTCTAATTTTATATTTGCAAAAACCGAATTAAGCGCAATACCAAAACCAGTTCTGATTTGTTTTAATAATGTAGTTTCCTGTTCTGAAAATGTGTCTAATTTTGCTATTTCTACTACACACAAGACACGATTCAAATATGATACAGGCACGGCAACTATGTTTTTCGGTCTAGTTTTTCCTATACTCGATGTTATAGAAAGAGATACATAATCTTCAGGGACATCAGTTAAACATATCATTTTATCCTCCTTAGCTACCTGGCCAATCAAACCTTCGCCTAATTCAAACACTTCATCTTCTATCTCTTCTTTTTTGCAGGCATAACCAGATATAAACCTGAAGTGATTATTATCTAAAACATAAATGGCACCAACCTGTGCTTTTAAAGTGGTTACTAAAAAATTCAGGCTTGTGTCAGCCAGAGCTTCTATTTGCTGAATGCCCCGAATTCCTTCTTCAAAATTAACCCTGGATGTAGCAATCCAGTTCAAGTCAGTCTGCATTGATGATGTTAAAGTTACCTGGTCAGCCATAGAATTAAATGCGTTGGAAATTATCCCTATCTCATCATCAGACTGAATCACTATTCTTGTATCTAGATTTCCCTCTCCAAATTCGTTTACTGTATCTACGAGTTCTTTTATAGGAGTCCTGATAGCTCTAATGATTAAAAAAACCAGTATTACTGCAACTAATAAACTTGCGATACAGATATATATGATTCTTTCGATTATTTCCTCATTAAGTTTCTTCACCTTCGGACCAAGTATATCCTGGTCTGTTTTAACTGAAAGTTTAATCTTTTCAGCAGCATCGGCAATGACTGGTCCTACCCTATCGAGTCCTTCCTTTATAATACGGTTACGATCTAATATAATATCGACAAGTATAGAAAGGTCTTTCATGTAGAGTTCTCTTTTCTCTTTAAATTTACTAAACAGTGCTACACGTCCAGGGTCCTGGAGTTCTTGCGTCATTATTGAAACCGTCGAATTAATCTCTTCTCCTATTTCATCCTCAAATCTTTGTACTGTATCAATTTTGTTTGTATCCAGGAACTTTGTTGCATATAAACGGGCTAACAATAAATGCTCCTGTATTCGTCCGGCATGATAAGCTGCTGTCAGATCGCCATCGTTATAAGCTGATTCTATTATATCTGTCATGGCTTTTCTCATAGCCAAACCGTTGGGGTCAAGGGATCTGTATATAATTTGGTCCCGTTTTTTCTTATACGCAACAACTTTGTTAAATGATTCTATATAGCTATCAACTAATTCACGAATTAAAGTAACCTTTTCAGCGCGTTCAGGTTTTTTAATCATTAATGTTGCCTCGTCAATAAACTGCAACATTAGTTTTTCACGCGTCTTATACTTCCTGACATCTACAGCGCTACCTGATTTCAGAAATCTATTTGTGTGAAAGCGCACCAGCAGCATATTTGCCTGGAGTCTTCCAGCCAAAACCGAATCTTTGGCAAGGTCACGATATTGATTAAATGATTCTTTCGAATTGCCTATACCGTAAAAGGAGAACACACTTACTCCTAAAAGTAACGAAAACAAGATCCCGAAACCGATTAAAATCTTGGAAACAATTGTCACATTTTTAAGCATGCTTTATCCTTTTCTAAACTGAACAGAAAATAAACTCATTAAAAAAAATACGAATTGTAAGGGATTCCACAAATTATTTTATCACTCAAGACAAATTTTCACAGCAAGTGCGCTTATCAGGAAAATGGCAAGTCCGTTTGTTAAAAGGAACTTGTTTCTCATTTTCAGGTTATTCACCCAGTTTAACATAAAATATCCATATTTGTGAAAAAGTGATAAAGATTTCTGCCTTGAGAATAGTAACCTGTATTGTAACAGAAGAAGCCCTCTCGATTTACTATATCTTTTTGTAACTCTATAGAAATGGCAATACCGGGTCAACTCTCCCCTTAACTGCAATTTAATATGGTGACTGGTACCACAGGATAAACATTAGTTTAAAATAATGAAACTGAAATGAGCAAAAATATAAGTAGTTATGAAATGACTTAAACCCTAAAGGTTTAGTACGGTACCAGAGATTTACCGTCAAGGGGAGATTTAATTCATTTTATCATGGAGGAAAAAGCGGTTATACTCCTCCCCATACTATTGTTTTTAGGGAATTCATTTTAGAAATATCAACATTCTTTCAGAAGGGCCATAGAATTGGTATGAGACATACTGCCAATGCCCAGAATATCAGGTTCAGTGGTCCACCAACACGCGTATAGTCCATGAACCGATAACCGCCCGGAGCATGGATCATCGTATTTGTCTGATATCCTATCGGTGTCGCAAAACTTGTAGATGCGGCAAAGGTGATTGCTACAAGAAACGGTCTGGGATCAACATCCATCGATGCGGCAATAGATAACCCGATAGGTGCAATGATTACGGCAGCAGCATTATTTGACATAAGTTCTGTCAGTATCGCAGTGATTAAATACAACAGTGCCAGAACAACAAGAGGCCCGCAATCGGTAAAAGGAGCCATTATCGTATTTACCAGCCAGAGAGCGGTTCCGCTCTGTTCCATAGCAAGACCTAAAGGCAGAATACCTCCAAGCATAAAGATAATCTTCCAATCTATTGCTTCGTATGCTTCTTCTATGGTAAGGCATCGGCTGACAACCATGCCAACAGCACCGATCAGCGCTGCGGCCAGGATCGGGATAATATTAAATACCGTTAACGTTACTACAGCAAGAAATAGAAACAGAGCAATAATGACCTTATCCTTACGTACATACAGTTCGGTTAACTCATTTGTAACTATCAGATCAGAAGATTTAAGCAGGCGTGGAAGATCCCCTTTATCGGCCTGTAGCAGTAATGTATCCCCATTCTCAAGATGGATTTCGGCAACACGGTCGCGTATAATTTTACCCCGACGTTGTACAGCAAGAACAACACACTTAAACCTCCGGAAGAACCCAAAATTTTGTAATGTGTGTCCTGCTAACCTTGACCTCGGAGGGATCAGTACTTCAATCAGCTTAATATCATTTGAACTGATTTTTTTGTCATCCATTCTGCTCCTTGCGTATATTTCAAGGCCATATTTTTCCTGCATGGCAATAAGCGTATCCACATTACCGTGGAGCAGGAGAATGTCCCCTTCTCTTATCTTTGTTCTTGGGGGCTTTGAAGTCTCCTTGTTATTTCGTATAAACTTGATAAGATCCACTTTCTCGTCTTTTTTTACCTTACTCTTTTCCCAGGTTGTTCCGATCAGTGAGGAGTTCTTTGTAACCAGTAATTCCACCAGATAGTCAGCAAGGTGATATCGATCCACATGCTGCTCCTCTCCCGTGCGCTTTGGTAGAAACCAGCGAGCCATTGTCAGGTACACTATACCGGCAACGGTCATTACCAGGCCTAATGGTCCAAACTCAAAAAAACTGAAAGCCTCCAGCCCACTGTTTGTTGCGATTGTGTTGACCAGGATATTAGTGGAACTACCGATTAGTGTACAAACACCTCCAAACTGGCTTGCAAATGAAAGCGGCATCAGGACACGCGAAGATGATAGTTTACGGGATTTTGCAAGCATGATTGCAACAGGGATAAATATAGCAACCGTAGCGGTATTTATGATGAATGCGGAGAGAAGGGCAATCGTAATACAGAGAACGACAATAAGACGCGGTTCGGTTTTTCCTGCTAACCGGTCTATATGGCGTGCAAGCCACTCTACAAGACCTGTCCGTACTAAACCTGCACTTAATACAAACATAGCGGTAATAATTGCCGTTGCGGAACTTGCAAAACCGTAGAGCGCCTGATTTGTATTGATCAGCCCCAGCACTATAAGTGCAACCAAAACGCACAGGGCTGTCAAATCGATCCGTAGTTTTCCGGAAATAAAGAAGAACATTGCGGCAATGACTACAATGAGTACCAATATTATGTTAATGTCTGGCATATTTTCTTAAACTACCATAAATATAATTAATTAATATTTAAATATTGATTTTGATTTCTTGCCTCTACCTTTCTGCTTCTTTATTAAATCCTGTTTATAACTATTAAAAAAGCACCTACATCCTTCTGTTCGTGAAGAGTGTAGGTGCCTGCATAACAGAGATAGTCTACTCTTCCTCGCGAAGAGCAGTCCCTATATTTAGCATTTCAGGTGCATTCTCGAACGTGATATATTCAACAGGTTCATCATGCGGATTGTGAAGCTGGTGCCATGCCCAGACGGGGACTTCAAAGATGTCGCCTGCTTCATAATTTAATTTATTCCCCTCTATCAAAACATACCCTTTTCCTTTCGTAATAAAAGAGATGGCATGGTAAGTATGCCGGTGATTTCTTCCTTGTGAATTGGGCTCTATTCCAGCGAAGGTAACACTATACCTTGTTGATGGTAAATCCGCCATTGCTATAGGATGCTGCCTCTCAGCAGAAAACGCTTTGTCTACACCGGTCTCTCTTACCTGTCTATGAATGTACTTCTCTACATCTACTGTAATATGAGGTTTCAGGCTTGTTGGTACCTTTGGAAAATCTTTTGACGTAAACATAAATTATCTCCTTTTCTAATTTCTTTCTAAAATAATCCAACTTCTTTATTCCTACTACCCTAAATAAGATAATATCTATTTAACAATGATTACATTTATCTCAAAAAGTTTCAACGAAAATATTAGAGATACAAGGACTTTTATTCCATTTGCTCCGTATTGTTTTTATGTTATCTGCTTTTTTGTGCCCTGGTGTCTTTGTGGCTAGATAGAAACTTAGACAATAAAAATACAACCTCCATCATACAGGTATTCATCCGTAAGATTTACGATATCAAAATCAAGCATTATTAAGTATTCACTTAATCTCTGCCCATCAGCATGTAGCTCAATATTTCCATTAAAGAATATCTTCTTACCCCATATACCAATCGTTCCTCCAATAAAGCCGTTTTTATGGTCCCGTATCGTTATCTCTTTTGGATCAAAATAGAAGCAGGAGAATCCTTTTCTTAACAGCACTTTTTCTATCCCCCTGTCAGATGTCAGGTAGTTGTCTCCACAAAGATGCACAAGACTGCACCTCGTATAGGCCTGGGGTAATGGGATAAACTCCTTGGCTTCACTTATTTCTAAAATTGTGGGGGCAGTATGTCCTGACTTGTGAAAAAGAAAATCAGGTGTACTCAGGCAGTTGTATTGAACGCTGTTGTGGAACTCATGACCTACCTCTCTTTTACCTTTTATATAGGCAATATTGAGGTTGTCTAAAATTACAAATAAATCATCCGGTGCATTTGGGGCCACCACAAGTTGGTCCTTGTACTGGTATAAAAAAATATCAGGATGTCCTGAGATTGAATTGGTGGTTATCCCGTTCGTCTTAAACGTGTAAACGTCCGTAACATGTTCTTTTAAGTTATTGATTGCCTGTTTAGAAGATCTGGAGTCAATTATTGCTAACATTTATCCGATATTTAACTGGTATTGAGAAAATGAAGGATTGCGTGTAAAACTAACATTGTAGCCTCGTGATTTTAATAGCTCTTTATTAGCCTGCCTGTACCCAATCGCATAATGTAACTGTCTATCGGAGACAGTAATATTAATCTTATTCGAGGAACTTGAGCTAATACGTTGCAGTTCAGTGTCAATTATCTCTTTCCATATATGAGTCATTACTATCTCTTTAAAAGAGGCATGAAATGGCCCGTCAATTAGGGACTTCCCAATAACCAGTTCGTCGGATGGATGCAGTCCCATTCTTATAATAGATACGTTATTTTCCTCAAATATGTGAACAATATCCTTTGTCCATTCAACTGCCTGTTCAAGTGTTAATGGTATGTATTCCCCTTTTCGGTACAATTTTTCCAGGGCTGTTCCTTTTACGATAATTGCAGGATAAATCCGTGTGTTACCGGCCCCTAATGAAACAATATCATTGGCAGTTTGGATTGATCTATCATAATTATCTCCCGGTAAACCAATCATCATTTGAAGCCCCAATTCAAAACCATAATTACAGATCAGATTAGACGCATTTCTGATATCTTCAAAAGTATGTCCACGTCCAGATTCATTTAATACTTCCCGATTGGTAGATTGGGCACCCAACTCAATGGTCGTCACACCGTAATTTTTCAGCAATTCAAGGACTTCCTCGTTTATATAATCCGGTCTTGTAGACAACCTGATACCAGATATTTTTCCATTTTTGACAAATCCAAAAGCCTCTTTCAGATATTCTTCCTGTAGATCAATAGACAGTCCGGTAAAACTCCCTCCAAAAAAAGCTATATTTATGGTCCTATTTTCAGGCATCGTTGCAAGATACCGTTCTACAATATCCTTAACGTCTTTCGGTTGAGGGATTGAATGCGTTCCACTGATTTTTTCCTGATCACAGAAAACGCATTGATGTGGGCAAGCCAACTCCGGGATAAATATTGGTATGTTAGAATGCTTTTTCATGTTATCATCTTAAACGCGTCAAATGATGTGTATAGTAACAAAATTTAAATGAGAATGGGTAACAAATTTCAATCCAAATTTAGTCGTTTCTAATAGAATTCAAAAAGTGCTTAACTGGAGGAATAAGACCAAACGACGTATTTCAAGTGATCTAAGGATTATTTTCTGGTTTTCTTTCTATGCGTCATTTTGCTAGAATGGCTCCAATAGATGAAACTAACTGATTTTGTTCGCTTCCAGAGTTATAAGTTAAAGCCTTTATAATATTATAGAATTTGAAAAGGAATTTTCATGGACAAAATATTATTAGATAAAGCATTGGCAATGCCTCCTAATGAGAGAGTGGCTTTTGCCGAATTAATTCTTGCAAGCATTGATATCGAAGAAAATGAAGTTAAACAAACCTGGATAGATGAAGTCAAAGAACGAATTCAGGCTGTTAATGAAGGTAAAGCAAAATTATTAGACTTTGAAAGTTTATATAATGAAGATTGAAATTCATGAATTAGCAGTCAATGAGTTTAATGATGCAATTGATTGGTATGAACTTCAAGCAAAAGGCTTAGGAAAACGTTTTAAGAAAACAGTGATGAATCAGGTACAGAATATTAAACGTAATCCAACCTGGTTTTTAATAGAAGCAGACCACATATATAAAGCTTATGTCCCAAAGTTTCCTTTTAAAATTTTGTTTACATTAAATGAAGATATAATTGTCATTTGGCCTATTGCACACATGCATAGGAAGCCTTGGTACTGGCAATCTAGAATGTACTGACGAATATGTTGAAAACCGGTCATGATTCTTCTTAATGCAGATATTGGAGACAACTCTTTCTTTGACTACATACCCTTTTGAGTATTTCATATAGCTTTAATAAATTTTTAGCTACCCTATTTATCATAACTAATCAATTAATTCTTATTATTAAATGAAAAGTCAGAGACACCTATTTAGTTGGATTGTAACAACATGGTTTGGTTCGGGACTTTTACCAAAGGCGCCTGGAACCTGGGGGAGTCTGGCTGCTATTCCTTTTGCGGTTATAATTTCAGTATATACTTGCCCCTATGCCCTACTCTCCGGAATCATTGCTTTATTCTTTATAGGAATATGGGCATCAGACAAAATAGAAAGAAGTGCTAAAATGAAAGATCCCGGATTCATTGTAGTCGATGAAGTGGTAGGTCAATGGATAGCACTGCTCCCCCTGCCATTCCTTTATAATATACTCTATCCCGATTCATATCATTTATATTTTGCTATCATATCGGCAGTTGCGTTCATTACTTTCCGTATTTTTGATATATGGAAACCGTGGCCTGCTAATTACGCAGATAAGAATATTCATGGTGGCTACGGAATTATGCTCGACGATGTCATTGCGGGAATGTATGCGCTCATAGTAACTTCTGCACTTGCAACGGGAATGGTCATGGTTTTTTTATAGAATATGTGGTATGAAAGATAAGTTTTTTTAAAAAGATTCAAAGAAAAAAAAGAATTGATATAAAAAGATAAAAAGACATTTTTCTCGTGTAATTTAACACTGCGATCATTAAACTATTTGTTATGTTAATGACATCTAACGTTAGCGGTCCCTACTATGAAAACAGAGTCAACCTTTAGTTGTAAAGGAGAGCCGATGAAAGCCATGCATATCCCTTTTTTGTTTTTTATCATTTCAGCCATTCTTTTTCTAACTATTACTGTAAGGATAGATGCATCTGAGCCACCTGACAACACAGAGTTGAAGACTATGATTGGCGAATTGGAGAGTACAATCACTGATGCTGATGAACGCATGGTTGCACACCCTAAATTTTTAGAAGAGCTACGTGCAATTGTTAATAAATATAAGTCGCGTATAAAAGAGCTCTTTTTCTCTGATGATTTTGCGGATGGAAATTATACTCAAAATCCTGAATGGACAGTTAAATCCGGTAGCTTTTTCATTAACAAAGCCGGTCGATTGTCAAATTCTGTTAAAGCCAAAACTGTCGAGGCAAAAGCTGAGTCAGAAAAAGATACCTCCTTTGAGAAAGAGGCCATTGGTCTTGTTTTGGAAGGAATTTTTGGTAGCAAAAAAGAGCCTGAACCAAAAAGAAAAGCTGAGGCCCCTTCACAGACTAAAATTATACAACCTGCTTCCATATATACAAAAGCAGATATTTCCCCTGATTTCGAAATCAATATGGAATTTATTTCTCAACCTGAGATGGGCGAAATGGGTGAGATGGAAATTGTATTATTAGGATTAGAAAGCATGACTCCTCGCTATCGTCTTAGTTATAAAGATAATGGCTCGCAAGATCGACCTATAGAAATAATTCGGGAAAATAATGGAAGACAATTTATTATTGAAGCTGCCACAAAATATCCTCAAATCGATGATGACAAACCGCATAAGGTTAAGTGGGTGAGGTATAAAAATGGGGCTATGCATGTTTTGATTGATAATGATATTGTTCTAGAAACCCATGAGGTTTATTTTAAGAATAAATTTACTGGTATTGAAATTGAAAATAAGGGTGGTACCTATCAATGGGGATCGATAGAAATATCTAAAGCTTCAGTGCAACTTCAAAATTAGCTAAATCTATGGCATTCAGGGTGTAGATCAAACTCTTATGGTCTACACCCATATGTTATCCTCCTGCTCCTTTCACACCTTAATGACCGATTGTAATTTGCCTGCTTGTCTGTAACTCGTAGTCAGGTAATTTAACTCATCTCTTGTTTGGTTTTAACTAATTTTAATTCAGGAATACATATATGTTTTTGTGTAAAAATAGAGTGAAGGAAGAGATATAAGATGGGCCATTTTGTGAATAATGTGAGTAGATGTGTGACAGAGTCATTAGAGGGATTGGCCCTCGGTTCATTCGGAAATCTTATTTTGGTGCGTGGTAAGAATGTAATTCTTATTAATCCGCAGAAGCATGAAAATCAAAGTAAAGTTGCGATAATTTGTGGAGGAGGAAGCGGTCATGAACCGGCACATTCGTCCTTTGTGAATCACGAAATGTTGTCTGCTGCCATTTGTGGCGATGTGTTCGCTTCTCCAAGTGTAGGTGCTATTGTAGATGGAATTCGCGCTCTTGTCAGTAACAGTGAAAAATCATCTAACGCGATCCTGGTTATTATCAAAAATTATACCGGAGATAAAATCAACTTTGGTATGGCATGTGAAATCCTCTCTACTGAAGGTATTATACTAAAAAAGTTAATTGTTGCGGATGATGTCTCTTTGCCTGATATTAAAGATCGTAGAGGAGTCGCGGGTACTGTTCTGGTTTATAAAATAGCAGGTGCGCTTGCCTTTCAACAGCAGAACAGCAACTCTAACATGCAAGAGCAGTTAAATAAAATTTATGAGTTAGCGGAGAAGGTGAACAATAACATCCATTCAATGGGCTGTGCGTTAAGTTCATGTCATAGACCGGATGGCTCTACGATATTTACTTTGCCTGAAGGTGAAATGGAAATCGGAGTAGGGATACATGGAGAACGTGGAGTATTGCGATTACCGATGAAGTCCAGCGATGAGATTGTTACAATCCTCATTGATAAAATTCTGGCTGCTAAACAACAACAGGAAACTGAAAATAGTAATTGTAAGATGATGGTTTTGCTGACAAACAATCTTGGCTCCGTATCGGGGTTAGAAATGGGTATTGTTCACAGAAAGGCAATATCATATCTGAAGGATAAAGGATATGAGGTGTGCAGGGCTTATTGTGGAACATATATGACCTGTCTTGATATGAGAGGGATTTCTTTAACATTACTTACTGTAGTTGATGATACATTTCTGGATCTGCTTGATGTTGGTGGTGCTGACTTTACCAAAACCAACTGGAAACCTGACGCTGATTATTCCTCTTCATCCTCGTCGATATACATAGACGCTCCAAGGGCCTTGGGTAATGACACAAATAGTGGTATAGGATCTAATAATGACACAGTAGATCGAGAGTTAATGAGTATCATTGAGAAGGTATGTATTGCAGGAGTTGAAGCGAGAGAGATGCTGAATGATTTAGATAGAGAGTGTGGTGATGGTGATGCCGGTGAAACGTTAACCACTGCTTGCAAGGCTCTATTGAGTGACTTGCAATACTATAGCGTAAGTGACATCAATCTCTCATTCAGACGAATTGCCGGATGTTTAACTAATGCGGTGGGTGGTACAAGTGGGCCATTATATGCGGTGTTCTTTATTCGTGCTGCTGCAGCATTCAGTTCTCATGCCAATAGTAATAACAGGGAAGAGTGGGAATCAGTATCAACATGGGCAGATGCGATTTATAATGGAATTTCCGGAATTGAAGATTTAGGAGGCAGTTCCAGAGGAGACAAGACTCTATTAGATGGATTATATCCTGTTTGCGATGTGTTAAAAAATGAGGGTAATGTTGGGATGGAATGTTTAGTACAAGCAGCAAAGGATGGAGCTGAAAACACCCGTAATCTGAAAGCACAGGCTGGCCGGGCTCGATATGTTGAAGGAAAAGGACTGGGGAAAGTTGATCCCGGTGCTTTTGCTGTGTATCTGCTGTTAAAGGCACTCTTGTAGTAGCCGCTCTGCTTTTGAATTTGACAGCTTTGCATTCTTCGTTATTCCTCCTCATTAAGTTTCAGTGGGGTATCCAGCCTTAACCCAACCACTGTATCCACCGTCCATAGAACTTACTTTGCCATAACCCATTCTTTGTAGATTATCAGCAGCTAATGCAGAACGGAAACCTCCTCCACAATATAATATAATTTCTGCTTCCGTATTTTCGATCTTCTTTTCTATATCACGCTCAATAACCCCTTTTCCAATATAGATGGCATTCGTTATGTGCCCTTTCTTCCACTCACTCTCTTCACGTACATCTACCAAATTGAATTTATCTCCACGATCAAGTTTAGTCTTTACCTCTTCCACGTTAGTTTCGCTAATTTTTCTTTTGGCATCATTAACGATGGTTAAAAATTTACTCGAATGTTCTTTCAATTAAGTTCTCCTCCTGTGTATATCAAAAATTATTATTTCTCTATCAAAAACTGTTTTTCTATTTTAAAGAAAATTTAGAGATATCAATAAAAAAATTTGCAATGAAATGTGTCTATTTTAATTATTCTCGCTACTTTTGTTGTTTTGAAATATATCTCCCGAATGAACAGCCACTCCAAGGTACTGATTTTTATTGTAGAATAGCGTGTGCCTCTTCATTATTGGTCTGTTTAGCCCGGAAACGGGTACAAATTGTAGCTTTCGGTCATAAGAGTTATATACCGGTGCTTTCCTGGGCTCTTTACTTCCGATACCATCTCTGCCTTTTTCCTGAACCACCCAGTAATAACCTCCGGACAGATTCTCAAAGTATCTCCATTTATCCGGAAAAGCCCACGGATGCAACACTTGGTACCTCTCCAGCTCGAGCAAATAAAGATGTCCAACTTCAGTGTCGTGTGGTGATTCAGCGTTAGAATTCTCTCCTTCCAAGAATGATGGAAGCCGCCAGTCTTCAAATTTATTTGTACCAACTTCTACAGATAATTGCTTCGCCCAGATTACCGCATCCTGGTATGCGGGTGCGAAAAGACTAAAATCATACCATGTGATGTCAAGATCAGTGTCGTAGACCAGATTATAACCCAAGTTATCTTCACCTCTGAGCAGCAGATCTGCCCTTGCCGTTGCCCCCATACCAATCACCGTTAGTGTGCCAATAAGAAAAAATAGTATTTTCTTCATCATAATTAACTAACCTCCTTCTAATTAAAACAAATTATAGTCAAGATATGATCCCACAAATAAAAATATAATGCTTTTAGAATATAGTCATATAAGGTTACAAATCTACTTATAGATTAACCGGGGTTATCAATTACGTTAGTAATACCGTATGATACTTGTACTTCCATACGGTTATATGATAGAATATTTCTCGGAGTAATTCTTATACAGTAAATAGCAGGCTTAATCCTGCTATTACCCTATAGATGCTATATGCAATTTGTTTAGATAAGGAAAAATACTAATGACACTTGAATCGTTTCTTCAAAAACTGAAAGACTGTCCAGAGAACATTGAATTTAATGACTCCATGAGTATTATTGACACACTGTATGTTTTTACCCCAACATCATTCACGAATGGTGATTTGGTTAATGATGCCGGTCAAAACTCAGGGTCTTGTAAAATCTTCTCACTTGCTCGTCTTCATAGTTTGACTGCGGAACAGACACTGGCCTGTTTTGGCAGCTACTATCGTGACGATGTATTAAAGCATCCAGAAAACAGTGATCATCAGAATATTCGTAATTTTATGAAAACAGGCTGGGCCGGAATTAATTTTGACAGCGAGCCTTTGAAGGCAAAGACTGAATAGATTAATTTATTGTATTGGAATTTCAAAGTTAAGATTCTTCGGTCGTTCCTCTCTCAGAATGACATGCAAGGGTGTCATTCTGAATGCAGCGAAGCGAAATGAAGAATCTAATTTATAAGGAACAGCAAAACCGTCTGGTTTTATGACATTCTCATTTAAATTCGAAGGAATAAAAAGAAACTTATGATACAGGTATTGTTGATATGAGTATCACACATAGTGACACGGTAAAACAACCTGCAGAACAAAAAAGAGATAGTAACTGGCGGGATGTCATGTATGACGTTATTTTCAAGGCGGATACTGTTGCGGGTAAATCGTTTGATATATCAGTAATAGTTATCATCGCCTTGAGCGTGATAACGGTAATCATTAACACGGTTGATTCTATAGAACAAGAGTATGGAAACATTCTGCATATAGCAGAATGGGTATTTACTATAATCTTTACTATCGAGTATATCTTAAGATTGATTTGTTGCAAAAGGCCCGCTGCCTACGCGCGCAGTTTTTTTGGTGTTGTTGACCTTTTTTCTATTGTCCCAACTTATATCAGCGTATTTCTACCAGGCAGTCATGTTTTGCTTGTAGTACGCATCCTGAGAGTGCTCCGGATATTCAGAGTTCTCAAGCTTGTTAAATATATTGGCGAATCTGATTTACTCATAGATGCTTTACGGTCAAGTAGACGCAAAATTACTGTATTCTTGTTTTCCGTTATAACAATTGTTATCATATTTGGTTCAGTAATGTATATTGTAGAAACACCGGAAAATGGTTTCACCAATATACCGCAAAGTATTTACTGGGCCGTTGTAACCCTTACGACCGTGGGATATGGAGATGTAACTCCACAAACACATATCGGCAAGGCAATCGCGATGGTAATTATGGTTATGGGGTATGGAATACTTGCAGTCCCAACGGGAATTGTTACCGCTGAAATGACAAAAGCTATGGGACATCATAACAAAATTTCAACAAATGTTTGTGAAGGGTGCGGTTACAGATGGCATGATGATGATGCACATTATTGTAAGCACTGTGGTAACACGTTATAATAGATGGAGGAGTAGCGATGACACATGAAAAAGGAAAATTTCGCCTGGTAATAGAGAGGATGAAATTTGAAGAGTTTAAGGTGTTATGGGTAATTTTTGCACTTGCGAGTGCTGTTTATATTGGAGCGGTGATGAATCAAATAGAAAGCGATGCTAAAATTGACCCAGAGAAGGATGTTTATCTTTTCCTTCATGGAAGAAAGGACCTTAGGGAAGAAGCCGAAGGTATTTTGATTACACTTGGATTTTCAAAGGAAAATATTATCGCAGCATCGTCAGAAAATGTTGGAAGTGTCGGTGATTATGTGGCGATGCTCTGGAGGCCTCCAAGGCCTGATCAGATAAAGATCCAACAGATAATCAAGGTTAAAGATGTAGAACCGGATAAGATGTTTGGGTACTGGAAAGGTGTATTAAAAAAGGATATTGATTCTTTTCCTCTTAAATAGAATATCCTGTATGTCTAACCAAGTCGACTATGTTTTTTAATTTCACGTGTTCTGGTCTCGCATTGCGCAATTCGACAGTTCTACTGTCGAATTGCGGTCAATACTAATTGAGCGGAGCGTCCTACTCGACTCGTCCCCACGCTCTGCGTGGGGACGAGTCGAGTAGGCGGGGAGTATCCGGAACGATAGTTCCTCAGTGGATTGATCAGGTTAGAATTAATACCTCTTTTTTTGCACTTATCCACCCAGGTGTTTAATAATCTTGTCCGCGACACGAAAAGCATTCGCATAGATTGTCCAGGTATAGGGAACACTTCCACCGGTTGGCATAAAGCTCCCATCGGTAACGAAAAGATTTTCAACACCATGTGCGCGACAATCCGGATTGAGGACAGATTTTTCAGGATCTGTCCCAAACCGGCAACCACCTGCTACCAGGTTTGCCGGTGCGTTGCCGCTGACGCTGGAATGAATGTTTGTCAAGCCCATAGCCTTTAACACATTGTTTCCTTTTTCTGCCAGATAATTACCTACTTTTATGTCGTGCGGGTGATATCCAACCCTTACACGCGATACAGGAGTCCCCCACTTATCTTTAACCTGCGAATCCAGTTTAACAAAGCAGTTATCTGTCGGTAACCAATCACAAAATATTTCGTATTTAATATGACGCTTTGTTGTAAAATTCGATTTCAGTGCCTGTTTAAGTTCCTTGCCCCAGATCAGCTTGTCGTTGTCATCCCATTTCTGATCTATTGCCTTTGCAATAGGACCGGGATGCTCAAGCAGGAAGTCAATAGTACCGCCCTTCTGTCTCTTCCCCCATTTTGAATCGTTAATAACATACCAATCCTGCAGCCCACGGTTAACAAACCGTCCCTGATGTTCCAGTGATTCTGCCTTAATCTTATCAAGATTTTCATAAAGAAAATCACCACCACCAGTACCACCGGCAGAAAAAACCAGATTCCTGCCTACCTGTCCGCTGTTGTTTGCAAGGCCATCTTTGTGTCGAGGTCCGGTGGAACTCAGAAGCAGGCGTGATGTTTCTATTGCCTGGCATGCAACAACGAAAATCTTAGCATCTACCAGTTGTGGTTTGCCTGCCTTGTCATAATATTCGGCAGCAACCACATTGCCCTGAGAATTACTTTTAAGTTTGTAGACCTTTGCATGAGGTCTGATCTCGCAATGTCCGGTCTTAAGAGCAGGGTTTAATAGTGCTGCCCGGGCACTTCCTTTAGCACCTGTCGCACAACCATAGCTGCCACACCAGCCTGAATAACCACAGCTCTGACGCATCATCTTCATGCTTGACAGAATTGCACGTGGGGTTGGTAACGGATGCAAACCCAATTTATTGCAGCTATCATCAAACCATCCGGAGAACGGATGTTCAAGGGTGGGAGGATACGGAAAATCACTGGTAGAACGTGGCTCAAGATTTGGATGCTGAACAACACGACCCGATACACCAACAACAGATTCAACTTTGGTATAATATGGTTCAAGGTCTTCATAGGTAATCGGCCAATCTGTAATGTTAGCTCCTTCGATAGGACCGAATGTTGAAAGCAACCGAAAATCATCTGGTTTCAATCTGTAGAAAAACCCACTCATAAAATTGGAGGAGCCTCCAACGCAGTTTCCTCGCCAGAAGCTTCTGCCTGAATCAAAGGTAGACTTACTTGACCACCTACCATGTCTATCAGGTTTTTCTATTACATGTTGCTCATCTTTCAACTTTGGTGAGTAAGCACCGTATCTGAAGGCAAGTTCATCTTTATAAAAATCATTTTCCTCAAACCACGGCCCTTTTTCGAGAACGACGACAGAGTATCCTGCCTCTGCTAATGTCAATGCAACAGGCCCTGCCCCAGCTCCACTCCCGACAACACATACATCGAAATCAGTATTCATATTCTTGGTAAATTCCAATAGAGTTTATGTTTTAGTGGACGAGGAAACCCGGGATGTTGATTCAGCCACTTCCATCCTATACCATCAGGATTGCCACCATAGACTGGATCACCTAACAACGCTTCAAAAATATAGGAAAGCAGTTTAGAGATCCATCTTCTCCCCGCTTTGGATTTTGTAATTTGATGCAGTATATCCGTGCGCTGTGAATATGTTAATTGAGTAAATACGCCTTCATGCTTTTCAAGTGAAAGATCATTCAGCCATTTAACACCATTCAGGATAAATTTTTTTTCATCCTGATCTATCGCCGCGTTTGAAAAGACATTACGTAAATACGTTAATGCATTAATCTCTTTTGCGCCAGGAGAATCTGTTTCTGGTGGAAAGAGGTGGTCCTGAACAACGTCAATTGTCAACCAGGGATCTTTGAGTTGGATTGACGGATGTTCTTTTGCCGCACGTGCTATAATGGAGGGTATAAAAAGTGTAGTAAAAAAACCAGTTACATGTAAAAGAAATGTACGTCTACTTATTAGCATTGTTTACATTTTTCATACTGAAAATATGCTGTGTATACTTTCAAAGATATTCAGCGGGCCATTTAGGCCCACTGAATAGATGATACTTTACTTTCAATAATTAAATAAGATCAACATATCTTCAATATGTTTTAACTGCCACATTTACCTTCACCACCGCACTTGTCACCGACTCTGCTATCGTGTGTACCACCTGCAGGACCACCACATTTTGCATGATGGTGATCATCCTCAGAATTTTCAACATCACTGCTACCGCATTTGCTTTCCTGTTCGCCACCGACTCTGCTATCGTGTGTACCACCTGCAGGACCACCACATTTTGCATGATGGTGATCATCCTTAGCATCTTCAACATCACTGCTACCGCATTTGCTTTCCTGTTCGCCACCGACTCTGCTATCATCTGAACCACCTCCATAACTACCACATTTCCCATCATCTGGCATTGAAACTGTCTTTATGAAGGAGTCTGAACCCGATGGTTTAAAGGGATTACCATCAGCGGATACTTTAGAAACTACTGCAATCCCGATAATAAATACGGCACAAATCATCGCAACAACTATCTGTTTTGTTTTGATAACCATAACACTTCCCTTCTTTCTAAAAAAACTAAAAAATAAAATTAACTTAATGCTACAACAACCTTCTCTCACAAAATGGCAGAAGCATGTTTACAGAAGTAGAAAAATATAAAGAAACAATTTTTACAATCGTACTCTCTGTAAATCTAGTAATAAAATTATGATATCGTCGTGTGCTTCTGTGTAACAACTTTATTGTAATATCATATTTTAGATATTTCTAGAAAAATATGTTTAATTTCATAATTACCGTTGAAAGATTTTTATCTTAATTTATCCTCCTTTTCCTCAAACCACGGCTCTTTTTCAAGAACGACGACAGAGTATCCTGCCTCTGCTAATGTCAATGCAACAGGGCCGGCGCCGGCGCCACTCCCAACGATACATACGTCAAAATCTGTATTCATGATTTTCTTAAATTCCAATAACGTTTGTTTTTAGGTGGACGAGGAAAACCCGGATGATGATTTAACCACTTCCATCCTATACCATCAGGATTACCACCATAGACTGGATCACCTAACAAAGCTTCGAAAATATAGGAAAGCAGTTTCGAAATCCATCTCCGGCCTGATTTGCTTTTTGTAATTTGGTGCAGCATGTCCGTACGTTGAGAATATGATAACTGAGTAAAAAAAGCTTCGTGCTTCTCAAGTGAAAGATCATTCAGCCATTTAACTCCGTTCAGTATAAATTTTTTTTCTTCCTGATCTATCGCAGTGCTTGCAATAACATTACGTAAATATGTTATTGCATTAACCTCTTTTGCTCCGGGAGAATCTGTCTCTGATGGGAAGAGATGGTCCTGAACAACGGCAAGTGTTGACCAGGGATCTTTGTCTTCAATAGATGAGTTGTTCTTTGCCGCTCGTGCTAAAACAGGAGAAAAAATCAGCGTGGCGAGAAAACCTGTAGTACGTGAAATAAATGTACGTCTAGTTATAAATCCTGAACTTGATTCTTCCTGCTGAAGTTCATTATGATTCTTCCACAATCGGTTTTTAGTGTTCTGATTCTTCATCTATATTTTGTGTTCTATTTTCCAGCTAACTTAATGAGAATAGATCAACCATTCACCTAAAAAAACAGCGGGCCAGAATGGCCCGCTGCATAAACAACGTTTTTCCATAAAAATTAAATAAGGTCAACATATTTTAACTACCACATTTACCTTCGCCACCACATTTTCCCTCACCACCACATTTGCCTTCGCCTGTTTCCTCGTGACCACTTGTTCCCTCACCACTGCCTGTATCTCCATGATCACTTATTTCCTCATCACTGCCCGTATCTCCATGACCACTTGTTTCCTCACCACTGCCTGTATCTCCATGACCACTTGTTTCCTCACCACCACATTTACCTTCGCCTCCACATTTTCCTTCACCACACCCAACTAATTTAATAAAAGAACTAGAATCATTAGTAGAAAATGGATTAACTTCTGCTTTAACCATGGAAACTACTGAAAAACCAAAAATAAATACAGCACAAACTACAGCAATAAATATTCTTTTCGTATTGAAAACCATAACACGTCCTCTCTTACAATATTAATTTAAATAATAAAATTACATCAAAATACTACACTGATTTGCAGAACAAGTTAGATTCTTCATTGCGCTTCACTACATTCAGAATGACAAGTCAGCATGTCATTCTGAGAAAGGAAAGACCGAAAAATCTCAACGTCGACAATTTTGAAATTCCTATACACTAAAATATAAAGATACAGATTCAAAATGAAAAACAGGTTTAAGCAAATGCCCTGACTTGCATTAACTCTTTAGTTCCTGTTTTATTCTGATTGTACTGTCTATGGCAATATCAAAAAAAGTTTCTACCTGATTTATTAACGATATTACCATATAGTACACATTTTCAGCAGAATTTGTTTCATTTTAAATGCCACATTATAAAATTATGAGAAACGATACCTATACTTACTCGCATGGATTACTAAAACCTGGTTTCTTCTTATTAATATAGACAACGTCTAGATGAGGAATATTCCCGGAAAAACAAATATCTGTAAATATTATGATCGGAATGTAGAAACAAGTCTACAATTTAAGAAATGACGAGGTAATAATTATAAATATTAGAGGTTGGAAAGTGTGGAGATAAGGCAATAAGGATTGCTATTGCTGGTATGTACTTTCTTATTTGTAAATGACAGAAACGGTTTAATGTGTTTGCTTTACAAATAAACTGTCTTGTAAATTCATCACTAGAACTCAGCTGATTTTGGTGTACGAGGAAAAGGGATTACATCGCGAATATTATCCATGCCGGTAACAAATTGTACCATCCGTTCAAAGCCCAGACCAAAGCCGGCATGTGGTACATTACCGAATTTCCTCAGATCACGGTACCACCAGTATGGTTCCAAACTCATTCCCTGTTCCTTGATACGGGAATCAAGCTTCTTTAGATTATCTTCTCTTTGTGACCCTCCGATTATTTCGCCAATCTTGGGAACTAGTACGTCCATGGCCGCAACTGTTTTTTCGTCATCATTCTGCTTCATGTAAAAAGCCTTAATATCCCGGGGATAATCGGTAACAATTACCGGCTTTTTAAATTCCTTTTCGGTAAGAAAACGTTCATGTTCAGTCTGTAGATCACTACCCCAGTTTGTTTCGTATTCAAACTTTTGCCCAGATTTTTTTAAAATATCTATAGCATCCGTGTAGCTTAAACGGATAAATTCACTATCTTTGACATGGGTGAGAGTTTCAAGAATGGATTTATCAATACGTTTATTAAAGAAGTCTATGTCTTCGCTACATTCATCAAGAACGGTGGTAATCAGATACTTTATATACTCTTCAGCCATATCGGCATCATCAGCGAGGTCGGCAAAGGCCATTTCAGGTTCGATCATCCAGAACTCAGCAAGATGACGGGAAGTATTGGAATTTTCCGCCCGGAATGTAGGACCGAATGTGTACGCGTTACTCAGGCCGCAGGCAAAGCATTCTACTCCCAATTGACCGCTCACCGTCAGAAAAGATTCTTTTCCAAAAAAGTCCTGACTGTAATCTACCTTGCCTTCGCTTCTAGGTATGTCAGCTTGATCAAGTGTGGTTACCCTGAACATTTCACCCGCACCCTCGCAATCACTGGCAGTAATAATTGGAGTATTAATATAATAAAAGCCCAGATCCTGAAAAAAATCATGTGTCGCCTTGGCCAATTTGTTACGTACTCGGGTAACCGCTCCGAATGTGTTTGTCCTGACCCTTAGATGAGAAATCTCTCGTAGACGTTCAAAGGAAACTCGCTGCTTACCAACCACATATTCATCCGGATCACAGAAACCGTAAACATTTACTTCATAAGCTTTTACCTCAACACACTGCCCTCCTCCCTGGGACTTCACCAGCAGGCCTCTAACAGAAATTGAACTTCCGGGAAAAAGCCGGATAACTTCGTTTTGATAATTATCCAGGTCTGCATCCACAATTATCTGTAGATTGCTGAGGCAGCTGCCGTCATTGAGCTCAATGAAAGAGAATCCCCCTTTTGAGTCACGTCTTGTCCTGACCCATCCTTTAATCAGTATCTCCTTATCAATATCCTTCCCTTTAAGCGCTTTGGCTATATAGGTCCTTTTCATTATTGCAACCTTCTCCTTAATAAATATTTTAATATTTAGCCGGTAACAAATTCCTGAATATAATCCTTCTGATTGTTTTCTTTAGAAGTCACGTCATCCATAACCGATTTCAATGCACTCAGGAGCTTCATATTTCCTTCCCTTGTTTTTACGGCAACACGAAAATACTTTTCATCGAGGCCAACAAAGTTTGAACAATTTCTTATAAGAATGTTGTTCTTTAATAAGCGGTTTTGAATTTCTGATGAAGTTACTCTGATATCTTCAATCCTTACCAGTATAAAATTAACCGTTGGTTGAAATGGATGTATGCTCTTTATATTGGTCAATCCGTCATACAGAAAGGCCTTTTCACCGGATACATATTGTCGTGTATTGGCGGCGAACTCTTTATCATTAATTGCTGCTATTCCCGCAACCTGTGCAATCGTGTTAACGGTCCATGGCTCTTTGTATCGCATTAATTTATTAACAATAGATTCGTTTGTGACGAGATATCCAAGCCTCAGTCCCGGGAAAGCGTAAAACTTAGTGAGAGACCTAACAACTATCAGGTTATCCATTAATGGCGCATCTTTAATAACACTAAACTTTTCATAATCCTCAACAAAATCCATAAATGCCTCATCAATAACAATCAGTCGGTTTGGATTGTCATTTACCAGTTTAATTATATCTTCCTTGCGAGTAAGCTGTCCTGTGGGATTATTTGGGTTACACAAAAAGACCATGCCGTCTTTGACACTCTTAAGTCTTGAGATGTTTGTGTTAATTACGGGAAAATCTTTATCATCATTTATGATCTCAACAACATCAACATGAGAGTTATAAAACGCATCTTTAAATTCACCGAATGTGGGTTGTAGAAGTACACCCTTCTCTGGTTGCAGGGCACGGGGAATCAGATAAAACAGTTCATTCGAACCATTGCCAATAATTACGTTTGATTCATTACAATGGTTTTTCTCCGCAATGGTTTTTCTCAGGTCACTGCACTTACTATCAGGATAGTTCAAGACATCGTTGAATTGCTCAAAAACAGCCTTTCGAACAACTTCAGGGCAGCCTAACGGATTTATACTTGCACTGAAGTCAAAGATCTCGTCCGGATTCAATCCATACTTATCACATATCTGCTTTACGTTACCACCATGTCCACTAAGCATTCATTCAACCTCAAAAATTATTACTTCTAATAGTCAGATAATAGAATTTATCCTGTTATATTTATAATGAAGAAGCATTTTAATTGCTAGGCAATGGAAAAACAATGAATTTTTATTTCATTCCATATTATCTACAAGTGATTCTCTTGATTCCTTATATGATGTCTTATCTTTGATTTAGGTTTGAATATTGGCAATTGCTAAGTTACATTTGCAATTCAATGATCAGGAGGTTTAATTATGAAAACGACACTTAATAAATTTGGAAGGATTGTAATTTTTTAAATTTAGAGAAGATTGCAATCTAATACCGGAAAGTTTTATTCGTATAGAAGAAGGAAAGGAAGAGATTTTATTGATACCTGTTGAGTAAGAATCAACTATTATTAAAAAAAATGTTTAAGATGGAAATAAGATCTGTAAGGATTTAGAGATTGAGTGAGAAGAAGAAGAAGAAGAGGATGTCTAAGCATACGTTAGTGGTACAGGATAGCTGATCTGGCTTTATACCTTCCTGAAAAATGGGTCAGATCTTTCCAGGCTGTCCGAGAATAGGTCTTTTGGCTAATTTCAAAGTCATAAGTCAATTAATATCAATATCAATATCAATATTTTCTGATTTTGTATTCTTGGACAGCCTGTTTCATATTGACAAACCTGATTCTACCTTTTTCATGAGGACACTGAGTTTATTATCCTTTTTTTACTTCTCACGCAAACGTTTTCTTCCCTGACTTACCGTACTATAATCTATACCCATCATTTCTCCGATCTCAGTCCCCTTCAAAACAACGAATCGATACAGCAGATCCATGGCTATCTGTCGAACATTGCTTCTATCACTTATTATCTCATGAAAACTTTTACCAACACTCTTACAGATAGCTTCAACAATTCCTTCTTTTTTTTTATACTTCTTCAAATGTCTTACGGCAGGTATTTCACTGGATTTTACCGGTAAAAAGGTATCCTTTACCCGATCTATAAAAGTACGACTCCCCAGTATACTCCCACCAATCACCTTTTCCTTTTTTAGTTTTTTCTAAATAATTTAGATACCTGGCATTATTTTCCATAAAAGGGATAAGGATTTTGTAGTGTTTTTCCCGATAAATGCTTCCATCTCCCCTGTAATGACCTTTGCTTTCATCTTTAAAAAGCATTTAACCAGACTGACCAAATATTTATTGACCATGCTGAAAATTAAAAAAATTACTCTAATTGCAATAGCGACATCTAAAGATTCAAACATAATATATCTCCATTTAAAGAGAATCATTAAAATCTCTCTAAACTTTTCAAGCCTGCTTAAGGCAGAGTGTACGGAACTGAATTATTCAAATGAGAGGGAACTTTAATGCAGTGTTAATCGCATCTTTAAGGACACCCAACGCGGCATTTATAGCCTGCTCTACTGCGATTATCCCAAGTCCTTCAATTGCCAGGAAAACAGTTCGGCATGCATTTTTCTGTATTTGAAGTTGTAATTTGGCTTGTTCATCTGTTATCTCACCGGCTAATTTTAACTTTTCAATCATCACTAATGTCTCGGCAAGTTTTCTTGCTTCAGTTTCAGCATAAACTTTTACTTCCGGCCATTTTTTTGTCAATTGTCCT
Source organism: Candidatus Scalindua sp. (assembly GCA_018670825.1). Lineage (GTDB taxonomy): Bacteria > Planctomycetota > Brocadiia > Brocadiales > Scalinduaceae > Scalindua. Next base: position 43,894 of record JABHIW010000099.1, read on the forward strand.
TTAAAGGCTTCCAGCATTTTTGCCGCTATATCTGCTACATCTATACTCATCTCTATCCCCTTATTCGATTGAAATTACTTACAAAAAAAGCACTATCCATCTCCTCTTTTTTTGGCTAATTCGAGCTTAAGTATGGCCGTAAAGCTTGAATTGAAATTGCTTCTTAGTGGTGCTATATGCCCAGGTGTAAGACAGCCTAATTTGTGTAACTCTTCAAGACTATTTAAACTATCATTTAATAGCCCAACCATTTTTATTGTTATTTCATTTTTTGGTAATGCCCTTGCTCGAACCTCAATTGCACTTATAGCAATCTTCGAATCCTGGTAAAAAGATTTATGGTCTTCATATTTACATTCAGGTAAACCGACTTGAGACTCGACAGTTACAAAAAATGTTTCTACCTGTTTTTGTAATTCCGTTACAGCAGTATCCGTCTTTTCATCATAATCACTGATCATCATTACAGAACACCCTGATATAATAGACAAAACTACAAGAATAACAAAGAGATGTCGGCATGATTTCAAGTAAAGAATAATATTTTTTTTCATGATTTAGTCCATCCTTTTTGAAGAATTAAATTTAACAGATACTTCATTCCCGGGTATTGTATTCTGAGCGGTCTTGACATAAAACAATTTAATATCATCAAGTAGTACAGACAACAGCAAACTTGACCGCTTTTTTCCTCATACCTGTTTCTCCGGGAACTTGAAGCCAATATACGTCCCTGAACTTATTCCCATAAGCGTCAGCAATTGAGAATCGAAATCCGGCATTGATAACACCCTGTATACTGACGCGATGAAGATAACTCCCAGCACAAGTGTCCAGCCCGCTATCTGAAAACGGTGGAAACTAATTCCATTCATGTCACTGAGAATATCTTCAAAAAAACTTTCTGACGCTAAGGGTTTCACGGTTTTTTCAAGATTCCCAATTTTTGCGACCAAGCGTACAAGCTCGACATTCTTGCCATCAAGTTCTTTTTTTAATATGTCCAGTTTCTCCTGAGCAGGTTTTTTTCCTATCTCCAGGTTCAGACTATTTATTTCCTTATTCAGTTTGTCCATCTCGCGATTGAGAGTTTCCAGTTTTTTTACCGCACTGTTACGTTTATTACCGTCTATAACGGTAGTACTCATGGCGGTCGCAGTACTGATACCTATAAGTGTGAGAACCGATGGTGTGAGGATACTGTAAACATCCGTTACCATCCAGATGAATACGTAAGAAGCGATAACCAGTAAGAACCAGAATGCCATCTGTGTGCGTCCAAGGCTGAACGTCTTTCGGAAGGGTTTACCATTTATATCTTTTCCTTCCGGCTGCGGGCCCGCGTCTCTGAGCAGATCACTCTTAATTGCGAGCCATACAAACAGAACAATCGCTGCCACCAGCATACCCAGGTAAATCAAGAATCCGAGTACATCAATAGTGACGAGGTCAAATGTCTTGCCACCACAATAGACAGTATCTATTGGCGGCTGGTTTTCAATTCCTATCGTTATGCTTATCTTGCGCGGTTTCGGTGGAAATAAATTTGGTTTGCCAAGTAAGCTGTTCCAGGACTTCTCGGTTTGAGCGGTTTCTGAATCTTCTATCATTATGAGGTCAAATATCAACTCTTTGGCAGTGTCGCAACCACTCCTCGGATGTAGAGCACTAAGGGGATATCCATCGAAATAGAGGATGATATTTTCAAGATTGTTATCAGCCTTTGTCAATAATTCCGAAAGGTTATCAACCTCTATGGTTATAGATTCGAACAGTTTGCATTGACCCTTTACCTTCGTTATTACATTCGTTACCCTCGGAGTCTTATCTTTTTCTTTCGTAGTCTCTTTCGCTACTTTTGGATCCTTATCTGCTTCATCCGCGTTTACAATACTCTGAAAAAAAAGTACGAAGGTAATGACGGTCAGTAGACGAACGGTCCATGCATTTATCTTCCAGTACATAATTTCTTCTCCTATCTTAGAATTTAACAATATTTTTTATCTGGCCTTTTTACAGAGGCAATCAAAAGTGTTTGTTTATACATAAGCAATCTCCTTCAGAGTTGAGACAACCGCACTCCACGACCCTTCGGCTAACCAACTCGTCCAGATGAATCACCGCCAGACAGATTACTGGTTAACGTCTGACAAGTTGAAACCTAAAGGTTTCCACTACAGTTGGCAAACCTTGTCCCCCGAAACGAACAACATGTTGTCAATAATTAATAGTGCCAGTTATTAAATTAGAGAAGGCAGGAAGAGGATAAAGAGTTTTTTCATAACTGTTCAAGAATAGAAATAAACCAAAAAAATTTGTTAAACAGTAATATGCAGTCTAAGCGAAATTCAAGTTTCAAAATGGGCGAAAGAGGTTAATCTCTTTATTTGTTCACCTAAAATATATGAAAGGTTAATCTCATTTGGACACTTATGGATTATTATAATTACTATTGAGTAGAAACTATAAGGGTATACCTTAATATACTCTTCTAAATACCTGAAAAATCCCTTCGAAATACCTTAGTTTAACAGAAATTAGATAACATTTTTTGCGTTTGTTATTTGCGTTATGTTTGTGAATAAAGCGCCTGGAAATAAGATAGGGAAAGTAATGCCGGGAAGTTAAAAAAGGTTTGAGACAGGAATAAGATTGTCGGATAGAGACATCTATGGGAGAAAGGAAGTTCATGTATCGTAAGGTTAGTTCTTTAAAACTACATCCATGCATGTTTTAAAATCCTTTTCTTTGTGCCACTTAATGGTGTAATAGAGTGCTATCATCAATAATTAACTAGTCTCATGGAGTTTCAAGTATTATGAGGAGTCGCTAATATTTCATATATGGAAAGGCAGAGGGTACTTATATAGAAAATGTTTTCAAAGTCAAGGAAAATTTATTTGTTGTCAAGCCAATTTAGAAATGTCCTGAATTTAGCGAATTTAAAATAGTGGGTAATGGTGAGCAGATGAGGTCTGGGAATATCGAGATATCATGGAGATCTTAAACCGGGAAGTCCTATTCGTATAGATGGAAAAAGGAAAGGGATAAGCGAATCAGTGAAATTGTTTTTAATTTTTCTTCCTGAGTTCCTGCTTTTCTCAAAGAATGCATATAGTGGAGATTGATTCCAGCGCCCCTTCAGGGTGCATATTCTCTCTGTTCTATTTTTCCGGGGTTTAAACCACGGGCTTAATCATTCTGCCATTTAAGGCCATTAGCGATGTTGATCTTTAAATTTATTATATCTAAAATAATTATTACCTATGGATGTATGTGGATTTATCGTAAATGACGCAACCTGAAGGATGCGGCTACACAAATAGCTTAATTTAGATAAAAGTAGCAGGTCATCGCCTGTTACTTTTATAATAAAAATGTTACGGTGTTCTTGCAATGCGGAAGCCAAGGTTGAAGCATCTGTTATATGGAGTGTGCCCGATGCGATTAGTCGTACGCAAATGCTTCGGTATGTCATCCCAGCTACCGCCACGAATAGTCTGGCGGGGTTCGCTAGACGTCCCTTTTAGATTGTTTTCAGGACTGTTCTCGTCACAATCGTTATCGTACAAATCCTGTACCTATTCCCATACATTACCACTCATATCATAAAGCCCAAGTTTGTTTGACCACTTCTGCCCCACAGGATGATTTCTCTTGCCAGAATTTCCTTTATACCACGCATATCTTCCAATCTCTGACTCATTATTGGTTCCAGACCACTTTTCGGTTCTGCCTCCACTCCTCGATGCATACTCCCATTCTGCCTCTGTAGGGAGACGGAACTCCTTGCCTGTTTTGTCACTCAACCAGTTTACATACTCCTGCGCATCGTTCCAGCTTACACCAACTACCGGATGAATATCGGTCTGTGAAAACCCCGGATTATTCCAGTATTTATATTTGTCCTTTTTAAATTCGCTTCCCGTCCAGTAATGCATTCCATCTCCTGTTTCCGCTTCTGTTTTGTACCCTGTTTCCTTTGTAAATTGTCTGAACTCGTCTATTTTGACCTCATACTTACCTATATAAAAATCATCTACACAGGCCTCGTGCATAGGTGTTTCAGTATCAATTCCATCACGAAAGGTCTCTCCAATCTTAAAACAACCGCCTTTTACAAGCACCATATTTTCATACAAATGTTCTAGAAAACGTTCTGTTAACTCCTTCTTTTCATCCTGTTCTATTAGCTTTTCCTCAACTTCAATTATAAAATCAAGAAAATCACTATAGTATTCCCCATCTCTGCCTTCTAATTTGATATATTTTTTCAAGTTAACAAGTGAATTGTCATATTTACCAGTTTTGAAAAGTACCTTACCGTAATTGTAATAAAATTCATTCGGTAGGTTCTTCCAGAGCGTTGATAGCTTTACAAAATCCAGGACGGCAGCATCCCACTTCTCTTCAACTATATTTTTCTTCGCAGACTTCATAATGATGTCTGCCTGGATCTCAATAGGTAAGTCCTCCTCCTGTGTGTATGCGATAGAAAGAATAAGAGTATTAACAGACAATATCAAAATTAATGAATGAAGAACGGTATTAATGGCTTGCAGCCTTAAACCTGATTTCATATTTTGTATCCTCTTAAATATCTTGACGAATAATGCCTACTTTACTGGTTATAAAAAGAAATTAGTATACCTTTTGTATGTTAGCAATTTTGAAAATTTATACCTATCTCAATAAATCTAATTTATGCTCTCAGTATGTTTGTGTGAGTGAATATTTAAGAGGAAAAATAATCTTTGTCTTGGCCAAAATATAGGAGTTTATGTAATGCTATATTTATCTTTAAGCTTTACTGTTAACTCATGAGTCAGCGTCATTGCCTTTTTCGCATCTTCTAATGGCATAGTGCCTGTGCCACAGCTTGGAGTGATCAGTGAGTTTGTAATAATCAGCTTCTGGTCAATCCCACTATCTACTAAACGATCAACGGCCGAAGTCATTTTGTCCATAAGGTCGCCTATCGTAATGTCTTTAATGCTGTCTGTTGTTGGAACAATTCCCCATGCTATAATTCCGCCTCTCTCAAGAAAAGATCTGACTTCATTTCTATACATAAGCATGGAATCCATGTACCCGAATGCGTCAAAATTTATAATATCTACCCCCGTTTCCATAAGCATAGTCCAGTCAGTATTTCCGCAACAGTGAATACCTGAAAGTGAGTCTCGATTATGAATTGCCAGGAATATCTCATTTAGTGATTCAACAATCTGTTCTTTCTTTAAATTGGCAAATGCCGAGCCGTAACTCGAAAGATATGGTTCATCCAGGAAAATAATCCTTGGCAATCCAAATTCAGAATATTGATCAAGCTGCCAACACGCTTTCATAGCAAGTAATTTAACTATTACATCGAAAAGTACCGGATTATGAAGCATGGCTATCTGCTCGGGATCCTTTAATGAACCGGCCAGTGTTATTGGCCCGACTATCTGGCCTTTGATTGCACGGAGTCCTTCCGGCTTCTTCTCCTTAAGAAGTTTGATCATGTTTGAAAAACCAAGAGCATGACTATCGCTTATAGAAAAGAGATTGGCATCTTCTGCCATATACTTGTTGTAAAACTCTTCCAGCTCTTCAGTACTG